>JAPPED010000020.1 GCA_028824295.1 Rhodospirillales bacterium
GTGTCATCGAGTCGATCGCGCCCCATGATTCGCAGGAACGCTTCGAGGGACTGGGGGCGACCGTGCTGCGCGAGACTGCAGCCTTCACCGGGCCGCGCGAGGTACAGGCGGGGCCGTTCCGGATCCGAGCTAGGCGCTTCGTCATTGCCACTGGTTCCTCGCCGGTGGTTCCCTCCATGCCCGGTCTGGACCAGGTGCCGTACTTCACTAACGAGACCATCTTCGACAACGACGAACGACCGGACCATCTGCTGGTGCTGGGCGGCGGGCCGATCGGCTGTGAACTGGCGCAGGCCCACCGACGGCTTGGCTGCGAGGTCACCGTGGTGGAGCAGGGACGGCTGCTGCGCCGCGACGATCCGGACATGGCCAAAGTGGTGTCCCAGCGTTTCCGGGAGGAAGGCATCACGGTGATCGAGGGAGCGGTCGTGACGTCGGTGGCGGACGCCGACGGCTCGATCCGGCTCACCGTGCAGGACGATCGGGGCTCCCGCGAGGTCGCCGGGACCCACCTGCTGGTGGCGGCCGGCCGCCGGGCGAACGTCGAGGACCTGAATCTCGAGGCCGCGGGGATTCGGCGCCATCGCAGGGGGATCGAGGTCGACGGTGGGCTCCGCACGTCCAACCGCCGGGTCTATGCGATCGGCGACGTGATCGGCCGCCTGCAGTTCACGCACATCGCCGGCTACCACGCCGGCATCGTCGTGCGCCGGGCGCTGTTCCGGTTGCCGGCGCGCGTCAATGAGGCGGCGGCGCCGTGGGTCACCTACACCGATCCCGAGATCGCGCAGGTCGGACTTGACGAACCGCGGGCTCGGGAGCGGTACGGGGACCAAGTGCGGGTGGTGGAGATGCCGGTCGGCGGCAACGACCGCTTTCGGGCGGAGCGCGAGACGGAAGGGCTGGTCAAGGTCATCGTGCACCGCGGCCGCGTGGTTGGCGCGAGCATGGTCGGCGCCCACGCCGGCGAGCTGATCCAGCCCTGGTGCCTGATGGCCACCCACCGGATGAAGGTCTCGCAGATGACGGGCGCCATCCTCCCGTATCCCACCCGCGGCGAGATCAACAAGCAGGTCGCGGGGTCGTACTTCACGCCTGCGCTGTTTGGCGAGCGGACCCGGAAGATCGTGGGCCTCCTGACGCGTCTTGGGTGAGTTGGCGACGAGGGCGGGCGGCCGTCGCCGCGCGCGTCGGTCGCTGACGGCGCGGGTTCTCCAGCACACGCTGGCCTTTGCGGCCCTGTGGGCGGCAGCCTCATACGTGACGTCGGTGTCGGCGTACTGGCTGTCGCAGATCGAGGACCAGCTCCGCGGCGCCTACGACACGATCAGGGTCGTGCAGGTAGTGTCGGAGGGGGAACTCGACCCCGACCTGCGCCAGCGCCTCCTCGCCTTCACGGAGACCAACGCCGTGATCCTGCGGACGGGCGACACGTCCACCCTGGTCATCGGCTCCACGCCGGCGGCGGTCGACAAGACCGTGCGGCCCGCTTCGATCACGTGGCCCGGTCGGGTTCGCCATGCGTTCGACACCCTGATCAACGGGCGCGGGCGCATCCTCAGGATCGTGGGTCCGGCCGAACAGGACCCGAGCGTCGTGGTCGAGGTGGTGGCGCCGGAGGCACCGCTCGCGGAGGCCGTGTGGCAGCACTCGCTCCGGATGGGCGCCAGCGCGATCGCCCCGTTTATCGCGGTCGGCGTCCTCCTGTTCTTTGTCCTGCAGCACCAGTTCGTCCGTCCCGTCACCGCGATCATCGAGCGCCTGGCATGGTTTGCCCGCAACCCGGACGACGTGGATACGACGGTCAAGACGTCGGATCGCCGCGACGAGATCGGCGATCTGGAGCGTGGCGTGCTGTCGATGCAGGGGAGCCTGCGCGCGCTGCTGCATCGGCGTGATCGTGAGGCCGCGCTGGGTGCATCCGTGAGCCGGATCAACCACGACTTGCGAAACGTCCTGCAGACCGCCGCTGTGGCGTCGGACCGCATCAAGGCCGCGCAGGATCCGGCCGTCCGGAAATTGGTGCCGCTGCTGGTCAAGGCGGTGGAGCGGGCCGTGCAAATCTGCACCCGCACCCTCGACTATCACCGGTTCGGGGACACCCCGATCAGGTTGGCCCCGACGCGGCTGCGCGAGATCGCCGTGGAAGTGGGCGATTCGGTGGCGGCCATCCACGAAGGGCGAGTCGAGTGGCACGTGGATGTTCCTGGCGACCTGGTCGTCGAGGCCGACCAGGAGGAACTGTTCCGGGCGTTGCTCAACCTGGCCCAGAATGCGACCGAGGCCATGCCCGGCGGCGGCAGGGTTTCGGTCAGGGCGCGGCGACGACTGAACCACGTTCTGATCGAGGTGGAAGACAACGGTCCGGGCCTGAAAGAAGAGGTACGGGCGTTCTTTGAACGACCGTTTGCGGACACCGTGGTGAACGCCCACGGGCTCGGACTTGTCATCGTCCGCGAAATCATGGCCGCGCACGGCGGGACGTTCGAGCTGGGCGAAACCTCGCCTTCCGGCACGCGTTTTCTGCTGAAGATGTCCAACTGACCTGGGCGGCTTCCGAGTCTGCAGGATGGGTCGCGAACGTGTGCGATCGCGGGTAGTGGACCGGCACCAATGGCGATCGGCGAAGGAGTGTCGAGGTTCTTGCAGTTGGCTGGAAGCGGGCGCGTTGCGCTGGAACACCGTTGGTGTTGATCCAACGTTCGGGCCGTAGAGGCCCGCTTGCGCGCAAGATGCCCCTAGAAGTCCTTGAGGAAGTACAGGAGGCTGGCGGCGGCAAGTAACCAGACCGCCGGGTGCAATTCGCGGGCGTTCCTGGTCACGGTGTTGATCACCGCGTAACTGATGAAACCGATCGCGATGCCGTTGGCAATGCTGAACGTGAATGGCATGACGATCGCCGTGAGGACTGCCGGTACGTAGGCGCCTGTGTCCTCCCAATCCAGGTCCTTCAACGTCGCGACGAATCCCGTCCCCACGAACACGAGCGCGGAGGCTGCCGCCCAGCTCGGGATTGTCTTGACCAGGGGCGCAAGAAAGAGGCACAGCAGGAACAGCACGGCGCAGGTGACGGCGGTCAGCCCGGTTCGCCCTCCCTCCCGGATTCCCGCCCCGCTCTCGATGTAGCTCGTGGTGCTGCTCGTCCCGATCAAGCTCCCCGCGGTGGTGGCGACCGAATCGGCGAACACAGCACGGCCGATGTTCTCGATGCTCCCGTCATCCCGGACCCTGCCGGCCACGACAGCGACCGAGGTGAGGGTTCCGGCCGTGTCGAAGAAGTCGAAGAACAGGAACGTCAGCACGACCACGATAAGGCCCAGCTCGACTACCGCGGCGATGTCGAGCGCGAACAGCGTGGGGGCGGGGCTCGGCGGCAACCAGGTACCGCCGCCCCACGACGCATCGCCGACGACAAGGCCGATAACGGTGATCCCGATGATGGAGATGACGATCGCCCCGGTGATCCGGCGCGCATCCAGCAGTGTCATGCCGACGAAGCCGACGCAGGCGAGCAGCACGGTCGATTGGGTGAGATCGCCAATCGTGACAAGCGTGTCCGGATGGCCAACCACGATGCCGGCGTTGCGGAGGCCAATGAGGGCAAGAAACAGGCCGATACCGGCACCGATGCCCAGGCGCAGGCTCTTGGGCATGGCTTCGAGGATCCACTGCCGGAGCCCGCTCGCGCTCAGCGCCATGAACAGGACGCCCGAACAGAAGACGGCGCCGAGCGCGGCTTGCCACTGGTGTCCCATGCCCAGGACCACGCCGTACGTGAAGAACGCGTTCATCCCCATGCCGGGAGCGAGCGCTACGGGCCAGTTCGCCCACAGCCCCATGACTCCCGTGCCGATCGCGGCGGCAAGGATGGTGGCCGTGAAGACCGCGCCGAAGTCCATGCCGGCGTCGCTCAGAATCAAGGGATTGACGACGATGATGTACGCCATGGTGAGGAACGTCGCCGCGCCGGCGATGATCTCCTGCCGGATCGTCGTGCCCTGCTCCTGCAGCTTGAAGAAACGGTCAACGGCATTCATGGCGCACGCTCCGACGTTTTGTCGCAATTGGCGGGCGAAACGGCGCCATTTCTATAACAATTTGCGATGGAACGGGGTGAATTGGAATTCCCGTGCGGGTCCCGGCTGCATCGAAGCCTGCCGTGGCGTTCGCGCTTCCGCCACCGTGCGCGTGCGGAGGCGCCTTTACCGCCGGCGGACAATGCCCATGAAATTGTCGTAGATCCGGCGCGCGTATCGATTGAACTCGGCCAGGTGTGCCGCCGTGTCAGCCTCGAATGCCGCGAGCGCCCCGGCCCCAAGCGCTCTCTCCAGCTCCTGCTCGTACTCCGGGATCTCGCCCCATTCACGGACGGTGTCACCGGTGATCTCGACGTGGTACTGGACGCTGAAGGCACGGTCCCCATAGGCGAGGGCCTGGATGGCACAGTCCGGGGACGACGCGAGCGTCAGTGCGCCCGGCGGCGCTTCCCGCACCTCCGCGCCGTGCCACTGCAGGCAGGCATGGGCCGCCGGCAGTCCTTCGAAGATCGCACTGGATCGTCCGGCATCCGTCAGCGCGATCTCGAGGATGCCGATTTCCGGGGTCGCGGCAGGCCCGACCTCGCCGCCGAGTGCCTGCGCGAGGAGCTGATGCCCAAGGCAAAAGCCAAGGAACGGCATCCCGCGGGCCAGGATAGCCTCGCGGATGGCGGCTCGCTCGGGCTCCAGCCATGGGTGAGCCTCGTCCTCCCACACGTCCATGGGGCCACCCATCACCCACAGCGCGTCGAAGTGCTTTAGGTCGGGAATCGACTCCCCGTCATCCAGTTCAACCGTGCTCCACGCGATTCCGTCCTGTCGAAGGAAATCCCGGAATACTCCGGGGTGTTCGATCGCGACGTGTTGAAACACCAGAACGCTGGGCTCGGCTGCGGACATGGCGGGTATCCGTGACGACGGTAGGACAGGGCTACCATATCGGCTTGCGACAGGTTGTCGCCCGCGCGCAGCAATGCGGCTGGGGCTTGACGGTTGCAGACCCCGGTGGGATCCGGCCCGGCGGGCGTCCGGCGCGCCGCGTCAGCCGGCGCGGAGGGGTGACGCGTTCGGGCGTCGGAAACCCAGCGTTCGTGTGCCTGTGGGAATCCGCCCGGGCCTGCTGCCTGCGGGCTTCGAAGCCCAGCCGGGAGGGGTGGAGCTTGGTCCGGCCTTCGCCGCTGCATCCTCCCCCGGGCAGACCGGCGGCACGTCCCGGTCTACGGGATGCTTGCCGTGCCCTCCCGTCTCGGGTCGGCTGCCCCGGAAAGCCCGCCGTCTTCGCCAACGAGAATGACATTGAGGCCGCTCGTCATCGGACGTGCGGCAACCGTGTGACCCAGGTCGGAGAGGGGCTGCTCGAACGATGCGAAGGCAGTGTCGGCTTCGATTTCCGTGGGTCCACCGCGATTGCAGATGTGCGGAAAATCGACCACGGAGGCCGCTTCGAGCTTCCAGTCGACCGCGAGGACGACGGCCTGCGCGACGTAGCAGATGATGCGGGAGCCGCCCGGAGAACCCAGCACTGCCCGCAGGCGGCCGTCGGCATCGGTGACGATGGTGGGCGCCATGGAACTCCGTGGCCGTTTGCCCGCCGCGACACGGTTGGCGACCAGCCCGTCAGGCCCTTCGGGTTCAAACGCGAAATCGGTTAGCTGGTTATTGAGGAGAAACCCTTCCACCATCAGTCCGGAGCCGAAGGCGGTCTCGATGCTCGATGTCAGCGCCACGGCATTGCCGGCACTGTCGACAATCGACAGGTGCGTGGTCGATGGCTGCCCGGATGAACGGTCATCGCGCTGGCCACCTGGGGCTCCCGGCGGGTCGCCGGGCGCCGCCCGCCCGGCCGCTGCGGCGGTCGGATCGATGCTCCCGGCCCGCGCAGCGAGGTACGCCGGGTCCACCAGACCTGCGGTCGGCACTTGGACGACGTCGGGATCAGCCACGTATCGGTCCCGGTCGGCGTAGGCGAGGCGCGCCGCTTCTGCGAAGAGATGCCAGGGTTCGACCGTGCCGGGATCCATGCGTCCCAGATCGAATGTCTCCAGCATGCCGAGGATTGCCAGGACCGTCGTGGCCCCGGAACTCGGGGGGCCCATCCCGCACACGCGATAGGTACGGTACTGACCGCACACCGGCTCCCGGAAACGGGAGCTGAAGTGCGCGAGGTCGGATACCGAGAGCGTGCCGGGCCGGTCCGGATCCAGATTCACCTTGCGCGCGATGGCTTCGGCCAGGTTGCCGCGATAGAGCGCCATCCCGCCGTCTGCGGCGAGTTGCGCCAGCGTCTCAAAGAGCTTGGGATTGCGCAGTCGATACCCGATGGGGCGGGGGTTGCCGGCCGCGTCGAAGAAATATGCCCGCGCCTCGGGGTCACGTTCGAGGTGTGGTACGCGAGCGAGCAAGCCGTGCAATCGGGGCTGAACGACGAAGCCGTCCCTGGCAAGGGTCAACGCGGGCTCGAAGAGCGTGGCCCAGGGGCGCTTGCCAAACTCGGTATGGGCCCGCTGCAGCAGATGCAGCAACCCTGGCACCCCGACGGACAGGCCACCGGCAACGGCGTCGAAGAATGGAAGCGGTGACGAGGCCGTATCCAGAAAGAGATCGGGGCGGGCGCCCGCCGGGGCCGTTTCGCGGCCGTCCAGCGTACGAATCGCTCCCGATGCGCCGTCCCGGCGCACGAGAAAACCGCCGCCACCGATTCCGGAAGACTGCGGCTCGACCAATGCCAGCACCAGTTGTGCAGCGATGGCGGCATCGGTGGCCGAGCCACCCGCGCGGAGGACCTGGACGGCTGCATCCACCGCGCGGGCATCGGCGGCCACGACCATGCTGGTTGCGCCGGTCGCGACAGCTGTGGTCCCGGTCCCGGTGGACGCTTCGGGTTCGGCTCGCTCGTGGTGATCTGCGGCCACCGTTCCGCCGGCGATCAGGAGGAACGGCAGTACCAGCAATGTCCGAGACGCGCGTGTCATGCTTTGGACTGTACCACTTGCCGCGGTACCGCACCTGAACCGGCGCGGCGGTTTCGTGGGCCGTTGCACGACGGGACGCAGGGCGCCACCGGCAGCCGGTGAGCGCTGCGGGCGTCCGTTGGATGCCGGGAAGCTGCAGGGGCGCAGCCAATTGGCCGCAGCTGGGAACTTGCGTTGGACGGGTCGCAGCCCGGGCCCATGGCAGCCGGTTCCGACTACGGCTTGAGGATGGATCTGCCCTAGTCTGGTTCCATGGAGAACGGGAGAAAGTTCGGGAAAATCGGGTTCTGGGTGCTGGGGCTGCTTTGGCTGCCGGCGGGGATCATGGCAACCGCCGCCGTGCGCTTCCCCCCGGAACCCGGGCCATCGACGGAACCCGCCATGTGGATCACCGTGGTGGTGATGTCGATGCAGTCACTGGTATTCGCGGCACCGTGCGGCCTGCCACTGGCCTTGGCCTGCCGGCGGGTGTGGCGACTCGGATATGCGCGCGCCGCCTGGGCTGTCGGCGTGTGCCTCGGCGCAATCACCGTGGCTGCGTCGCTGTTGGTGGGCCTCCTCGGTCCCATCGGAATCCTGGCCTATGCGCTGGTGCTGAGTGCACCCGTGTGGATGGCTGCCTGGTGGCTGGCCCGCCGTCATTAGGGGCTGCGGAAGCCTTGGAGGTACCCGCGGCGAGGATCGGACGTCGGGAATGAAGCCCGGCCGAATCGGGCCCGGCACCGGTTGGTGCAGGCCTGGTACCTGGCGCGACCAACCATGACCCGGTACCCGGAACCAGGGCTGCTTGAAACCGGCTCAGCCGCGTGGTTCCATCCCGTTCCGACTGGCTCTTCCCAGGAATCAGCGGGAGCAGTTGAAAGCCAGTCAATGGGTCAGGGCGGACGTCACTCTTTCTCAGGGTGCGTCCGGGCCCGGGAGATCGCAATGAGTTCCGTCTACCTGTTTTCCGTCACGCCGGATACGCCCCCGGTGGAAACGATCGATTCCGGTGCAGATGTGTCACTGGTCGTCCGCGGCGCATTCGCGGATGTCGAGGACATTCGCAGCGTCCCGACGCCGTTTACGCCCGCATGCGACGGACATCCGCTGGCGCCGGTCTCAGGTCCGATCAGGGTCAACGGGGCAGCGCCGGGCGATGCGGTCCTCATCGACATCCTGAAGATGGACGTCCACGAGGACGGGATGACGGCGATCCTCCGGGACTTCGGTGTGCTGCGGCAGGAGTTCGGTGATCCCAAGCTCCTCCATTGCCCGGTGCGCGACGGTAAGGCGTGGTTTGCAGACCGCATCCCAGTTCCGCTGAATCCGAACCTCGGTACCGTGTCGACGATGCCGCCGGAAGGCTACAAACCGTCGTATGCGGGGCCCTACGGCGGCGATTTCGACCAGAAGGATGCCGGCGTCGGAAGCCGCATCCATCTCCCGGTCATGGTGCCCGGCGCCATGGTCTTCTTCGCGGACCCGCACGCGGCCATCAGCGACGGGATCATCACCGGAACAGGTGTCGAGTGCACGGCTACGGTCACTGCCCGGATCACCCTGGTGAAGGATCACCAGGTCGAGCACCCCATCATCGAGTACGGAGATTCGATCCAGTTCGTGGGAACGGGGCCGTCAGTGGAGGCCGCGACGGAAGCGGCGGCCGAACACGCGGTCGCCTACGTCGCGGCGAACACCGATCTCGACCGTGAGGAAGCGTACATGCTGCTCAGCATCGTCGGGGAACTGCGGATCGGCACGTCACCGCGTCCGATCATGGCTGCGCGGCTGATCGTGCCGCGCGAGACGCTGATGAACACCGGCTGGAGCGGGCCCGTTACGGCCTCGGGGTGACGGGCCTGCCTGGGGCGGCCGGCGAGCAATGCATCGGCGGATCAGGCCCAGTGGACGATGGCTCGTCGACATGCGGCGGAGCGGCGGTTTGCTCCTGATGTCCGGCCGGTACACCGGATGCCACTTAGGCTGATCCTCGACACGCCTTGACGCAGCGGGTCCTAGTGCCGCACCCTCACCCGTGGATGTAGCGGAACCGGGATGGACGCGATGCGGGATTTTCTCGATTCGACCGATCTCATGGAAGACGGACCGGCGCTCGCTGAGCGACTTGAACGCGACGGCTACCTATTCCTCCGGGGCTTGCTGCCACGCGAAGCGGTGTTGGACGTGCGTAGCCGCCTCCTGGAGAAGGCAGCAGCCGGCGGCTGGCTCGACCCCGACTATCCGGTTGAGGACGCAATCGCCAATCCCGCTGCCGCCTGCAAGGATCCGGAAGAGCGGTACATGAAGGTTTTCCGCGGCATCTGGTCGGACGAGGCGCTGCACCGGCTCCGGACCCTGCCGGCGGTGCTGGCACTGTTCGAGCGGATCTTCGACGAACCGGCCCTGGTCCATCCGATGTTCGTCCAGCGCAACATTTTCCCCCAGAGCGAGAGCTTCGACTTCACCACGGGAGCGCACCAGGACAAGGTGCATATCGGCGGCGCCACCAACTACGCGATGTGGGTGCCGCTGGGTGATTGCCGACGGGTGAACGGGCCACTGGCGGTATCGGCGGGGTCACATCACGCGGGCGTGCTGGATACCAAGGTCGGCAACGGGGCAGGCGGCATGGACATTTGCGTGCCGATCCCCGGCGAGTGGGTCACGGGCGACTTCGAGGCGGGCGATGCGCTGATCTTTGCGGACACCACAGTCCACTGCGCGCTCCCGAATCGTTCGGCCCTGCTGCGGCAGTCGTTCGACGCGCGGTACCAGCCGGCAAGCCAGCCGACGACCGAGAAGAACTTGTGCACCTACGCCGGATGCGGGACGTGGGAAGAGGTCTACGAGGGCTGGTCGTCCGACGACCAGCAGTACTACTGGCGGGCACTGTCCCCGAAAATCGTGCCGTTCGACAACCGTTACTATGAGCGCCGCGACGAGATGGCCTTTGAGATGGCCGAGCGCGGCGACCTCTCGGCTCGCGACACGCTGCTTCGCATCGTGCAGCGCGACCCCGACGAGGCGAAGCGGCGGCGGGCGGAAGACCTGCTCGGTGAACTCTCGGTCGCGACGGCGCAGCAGCAAGGTCCGGTCGCCTCGAGCGCGTCGACCTAGGTTCGGTCAGGCCGTCCCGTTCGGCCTGCTGGTGCGCTCCCGCGTGGCACGTTTCGTCGTCAATGGCGGCAGTCTCACGCTGCAGTTTGCCGGCACACGGCTATCGCCTTCGCGAGCCCGTCCGAGCCTTCGCGAATCTCGGTGGCGTTGAAGGCGGCGTACCCGAGAACCAGCCCCTGACGGGCGGGCGCGCGGGCGTAGAGGCCCGAAAGGGCACGTACCCTTAGTCCAAAGATGGCTACGGCAGCAACGATGTCCGTGTCCATTGAGAAGGTCACACAAGCCTGTATATCCCGTGTTCCAGACTCGTGATTCATTGAGGTGCGTCATGTCTACATCGCCGCCGACCGATCGTGTTCGTCTGCGCCGGCAACACACCCGGGGCGCCTACGACAAGGCGAGCATTCACTCGATCCTGGATGTTATGCCGATGTGTTCGGTGGGCTATGTCTTCGACGGACGGCCGTTAGTCACGCCAACATTCCAGTGGCGCGAAGGCAACGATGTCTTCTGGCATGGATCGTCTGCCAGCCGGATGTTGCGGGCGGTCGAGGCTGCGGACGTCTGCCTGACCGTGGCGGTGCTGGACGGTCTGGTCGTCGCGCGATCGGGTTTCCACCACTCGGTGAACTATCGCTCAGTGATGCTGCTGGGGAACGCGCGCAAGGTGGATGATCCTGAGGAAATGGAAGACCGCCTCAAGACGTTTGTCGACGGCCTCTTTCCCCAGCGCTGGGACACGCTCCGCCCCGCCACAGCACAGGAATTGCGGGCCACCACTGTGATGACCATGCCGATTGACGAGGCCGCGGCGAAAGTCCGAGCCGGACCTCCGATCGACGACGAGGAGGACTACGCCCTGTCAATCTGGGGTGGCGTGATCCCGATCCGAATGCAGGTTCTCGACCCAGTCCCCGATCCCCGCAACATTCCCGGCGTCACGGCGCCCGAACACACGTTGCACGATCGCCTTGGTTGAGCAGCTACCCGGACCCGTGCATCCGTCAGGAACCGCTACGACTGGCGGCGCAAGCATCGCCGAGCATTTCGAGGCGCGTTCAGGCGATTACGGCCGATCGGGTGGGCCTGCGCCGGTGGCGCGCGGTCGAGTAATTCCTGCCTGCCCGCAATAGGTCGCGGACGGGCAAACGCAGCGACAGTCGGGTGTGGGTTGATCAGCCGGACGGACCGAACAGCAACCGAAGCCCCGGGGCCGCGGTGGGACTCGAGCATCGGTGGACGGATGCCCCAGGGCGTAGCGCCACCCGGTATTTGCGCAGGTCAAACGCGGGCAGCTTCGCCCCGAATGAGTTGGCCCGGCTGCGCGCCCGTGGGTTCCCCGTCCTCCAAGGTGACTGCGCCGTTGACGACGGTGGCAGCAATGCCGTCCGCCTTCTGGACCAGCCGGCGGGCGCCGCCGGGCAGGTCATGCTGGACGATCGGCAGGCGCGGCTGGACCTTGGCCTCGTCGAAGATGACGATGTCGGCCGCAAAGCCGGGCCGCAGCAGCCCGCGATCGTGCATGTTCCAGGCGGCCGCGTTCTCGAAGGTCAGCATCCGTACGGCCTCTTCCAGCGTGAACGCCTGCTTGTTGCGGACCCAGTAGCTCAGCAAGTGCGTCTGGAGCGACGAGCCCATCTCCTGGCACACGTGCGCGCCCGAGTCGGAAAAGGTGGCGAGCGACCGGGGGCTCTCGAGCATCCGGCGAACCTCTTCCGGCGTCTCGTTGACCAAGGGCTGCACGAAGAGGAGATCCTCGTTCTCTGTCATCAGGTCGAGCATGACCTCGACCGGATTCCGGCCTGAGGTGCGCGCGAGTTCATCGACGCTGGGGTCATCCCAGTGCACGTCGAACATCGGAAACAGGTTGGCGTAGTCAGGCTTCCGCGGGTTGGTCGTTGCCGCACCACCTCCTTGGAATTCGGTACTCCTGGGCTGCATTCCCGCTTCGGCCGCGACGAGGCCGGCGCGGATTTCCGGGTCGTGGAAGCGGGCCTGCTGTTGCTCCACAGGCAGGCCGCGGATGTCGGACCAGACCGGCAGGGCATCGAACGGCAAGTAGGATTTGAGCGAGAACAGGGCGTTGATCGACCGCGTGGTAGCCTGGCCCAGGACTCGCCCACCTTCGGCCGCCACCCGGTCCATCCACTCGAACTGGTACTCTAGGGGATTGGGGTCGTCGCCCTGGCGGGTCGACAGGACCCCAAGCATCAGCGGGCGCCGGCTCGAGACCGCGATCTTGGCGAGCTCGTCCAGGCAGGCGCGCTGCGCCTCGCCGCCGGAGACGTCGGGCCCAACCTGGAAGATGCCGGCATTGAGGTCGGCCATGGCGTGCACGAGGTGCGCAATCTCCGCCCAGCTGGCGATCCGGCTTGCGACGGGACCGCCGTCCGGCCGGATGTGCGTCGTGGCCCTCGATGAAGACAGGCCCATGGCACCGGTCTGGAGCGCTTCCTGCACGAGATCGGCCATGAGCTTCAGGTCGTCCTCGCCGGCCTCCTGGTCCAGGGCGCGGTCTCCCATCGCGTACATCCGGAGGGCCGAGTGGCCGATGTAGGCGGCGTAGTTGATGGCCTTGGGAAACGATTCGACGGCGGCGAGATACTCCGGGAACGTCTCCCAGCGCCAGTCGATCCCAGCCACCATGGCGTCCTTGGGGATGTCTTCCACGGCCTCCAGGCACTCGGCGAACCACTCCCTCGCCTCCAGCTTGCAGGGCGCGAGCGCAAATCCGCAATTGCCCATGACCACGCTGGTGACGCCGTGCCAGCAGGAGCAGCTCCCCAACGGGTCCCATGCCACCTGCGCGTCCATGTGGGTGTGGCCGTCGATGAAGCCGGGCGCGACGATCATGCCTTCGGCGTCGATCGTCTCGTCGGCAGGGCTGCAGATCCGGCCGATTTCCGCGACCTGTCCATGCTTGACCCCGACGTCCGCCCGGTAGCGTGGCATGCCGGAGCCGTCCACGAGGGTTCCGTTGCGGATCAGCAGATCGAACGCCATGAGCCCCTCCCCGATGGTGTTAGCCACCGCGAGACGCTATCAGCCGGGCAGTTCGGCGACAACGCGTCCCATCACTTGGAATAGTCACGACGAAATCTGACAGTCAGCGCTTTCAGCCGCAGCGCCGTTCTTCGTCACGAGGGCGCCCGTGCGTCTACCGCCCTGCCGAGGCTTCGAAGAAAGCGCTTGCCCATCTCCTTCGAAGTGTCGTCATGGCCGGTCTTCCCAAACGGGAGATCGAACCCACCGAGCTCACGTACACAACGGATCGGGCAGTCTCTCGAAATTCGGCGTACGACACTGCCCACTACCGCTTGTGCACGATTCCCCGCCAGCGTCGTCCCTGATCTGCATCCGCATCAGGGTATTCTTCGACATGCCGCGGGCTGGCAGGGACACGCGGAACGACTTGCGCACCGGTCATCGCCAAGTCCTGGTCGTGAACTGGCGGCATTCTTCGCGCTGACGCCGGCAACGGGCACAGATTCCGATTTGGTGCACTGATGACAGCATGTTATGCTCTGCATCATGAGAACGACCATATCGCTTGACGAGCGCCTCGGAAGGCAGGTTCGCCGGAGGGCGGCTGCCCAGGGCCTCAGCGTGAGCGCATTCATCGCCAAGGTCCTCGACGACGCGCTCAAGCGGCGGGCGCCATCGGAGCCGACCCCGTTTCGCCTGGTGACCGTGCGTAATGCGCGCCTTCGCCCGGGGGTCGATCTCGATTCGCCGAGGTCGCTCGATGCAGAGGATGACCGGGTGCGGTTCGGGCGGTGAGGTAGCAGTACGCGATGCTCCTTCCCGACGTCAATGTGCTGATCTATGCGCACTTTGAGGACATCGTTGCGGAACAGGCCGAGTACGCGAGTTGGCTCACCCGACTGGCAACAGGACCCGAACCGTTCGCCCTTTCGGTCCTTGTCCTGTCCGGGTTCGTTCGCACCGCCACGAATCCGCGGATATTCGACCCGCCGTCGACCCTGGAAAACGCCTTTGCATTCGTCTCATCTCTCGTCGAACGGCCGACGGCCCGGATCGTCGGTCCCGGTTCCGATCACCTGGAGATTTTCGAGCGGTTGTGCCGTGAAGCGGGTGCGACGGGGAAGCTGGTCGCCGACGCTCAGCACGCGGCGATCGCGGTGGAACACGGCTGTACCATGGTTTCCACCGACTCCGACTTCAACCGGTTCGCTGGAGTCCGGTGGCAGCATCCGCTACGCCCCGACGGCGCGTAGGGCTGGCGGGACGGATCGATCTGGGAGACAGGCGGGATTCGCCCGTTACCTCGTCGTGACGACGGGTCTGGTGAGCCGATGGGAGCGAGGCGACAAGCGCCCACGCGGGGCTTTGCTGAAGCTGTTGACGCCGGTAATGAAGTACGGATTCGGGGCGGTAGCGTGAGCATTCGCGGCCCTGGTTCGCGACCAGGCTTTCGCCCGTGGTGGAAACCACCACCGGTTCGCCGGAGATTTCGCTCCGAAGCCGCGATACGGGTGTGTGGAGCGTCGGTCGGCCGACCTCGTGCTCAAGGCGCCTCCCAGGGGCACCACCTTGGGATCCAGCGCGGCACGTTTGCCTGGTACCGCCGATAGGGGGCACCAAACTTCCTCGTGAGCGCGGGCTCTCCGACCATCGGGAAATAGATCGCGTTCCCCAGGAAAAAGAGGAGCATGTAGCCGGCGATCGGCCACGACCCGAGCATCAGGGACTCGGCGGCGAGCACGAGAAGCACGCCCGTGATCATGGGATTTCGGACGTGGCGGTAGGGCCCGCGGACAACGAGACGGCTCGGGGGAGCCCATGGCCCGGGCGTGCCCTTCCCGATGACTCGGAACAGATTGGTCGTCCACACTGCAAACGCGAGGCCGGCAACGCCCAGCACGAGGGCGGCCCAGAATCGGGGTCGCCCGGAATTCGGCAGGTTCGGGGCCAGGCCCAATTCGGCCGACATTCAAAGGATCGCACCCGGCACGTAGACCAACGCCGTTCCCGGAAGGATCAAGATTGCCTTGACCAGTTGGAGATTCATTTCCAATCCCGCATAGTCATTCCGGCCCCTGTCCGGCAATCCACGGGTCGCGCCTGTGAAGTGCCCTCGCACCAAGTCATGAAACCGTCAACCGTCGGAATCGGACACCTTTCGGCAGATCAGTTCAATTGGCACCGTGCGGCCTTCCTGCAGTGCGCGACCCGCGTTGGCTATCGCCTCTTCGGCAATTGCACCATGGACCAGCGAAACGGCTCGATGCGGCGGCTGTCCGCCGGCCTCAACCACGGCGCGGGAGCGGGCGGCGTAGGCCAGAGCCGCTTCTGCAGTGTCACGCTGGCTCTCGACCGCGAAACCCGAGGTCTCGAGGTTCGCACAGGTCTCGACAGGCGTCGCGAGAAAGCTCGACGAGGCCGTCCGCGCCCACGGCGTCGGGTAGTCCGGCGCTCCGCCGGGTCCTTGGGCGATCTCGGACAGCCGGAACCACGCGCCAGGCTTGAGCACGCGGTGGATCTCGGCGAAGAACGCGCGCTTGTCGGCGATGTTCATCGAGACGTTCATCGTGTAGGCGCCGTCGAAGGCCGCGTCGCCGAACGGCATCGCAAGCGCGTCGCCCTGCTCGAAGGCAATGCGTTCGGTGAGCCCGAGCTGCGCTGTCAGGTGGCGTGCGACCTCGCAGAACTCGGCGGTCAGGTCGATACCGCTCACGCGACAGCCGAAGCGTCGTGCCAGGTAGCGCGCGGGCCCGCCGATACCACTCCCGACGTCGAGGATGTGGTCGGTCGGTGAGACCTCCAGATCCCGGGCCAGGTCTTCCGTGGCATCGATTCCGCGTCCGTGGAACTGGTCATAGGGGGCAAGCGCGTCGAAGGTCGGGCGGGCCGGATCGACTCCGTCTTCCCGCAACTTCGCCTCGAGCCGCGCGAGCAGGTCGCCGCTCGTGTAGTGACGCGCGATCTCGGTTGGTGTGCTCATGGCCGGCTTTGCTTCCGCGGGCGAGCTCCGACGATAGCAGGCGCAAGCAGGTGTGCCTGCGGCCGGCTTGAATTTCCCGCCGCGTTGCGGGGATACGGTGGCGGCGGGATGCAACCGTCTGCAGGAACACGGGGCGGAGGACCGATCGGCGCGGTCACTGCGGCCGGCCCGGTTGTATCGCGACAAGACCGAGGTGCTGTCGCCTGTCTGCCGGTCATCAATCCCTCGACCACTTGGTGCGGGGCTTGGGCTCGGCCATGCCGTTGACGAGGACAGCGTCGACCGCTTCGCTGAAGAAGCACATCATGGAGGCGATGCGCGGGCACTCCGCGATCGGGCGAGGGTAGCTCCAGACGACGTCATCGAGCGTCCGGTCCGACAGCCGGACATTCCAGTACACGGCTTCACCCTTGTACGGGCACCGCGTCCGTGTGTCGCTGGGCGCCAGAAGATCGGTGCGCACATCCTCCGGCGGAATGTAGTAGCGCACCGGCAGACCGGTTTCGTGGAGCTGCCGGGCCCGGCGCGTGCGCGCGACCACGATTCCGTCGAGGATCACCTCGACCTGCCGAAAGCACTCAACCACGATGATGCTGGTCCGCGGGTCGCGGGCGTGGACGAACACCTGCTCGTCCTCTTCCCACCACTCGTCCATGGCGTCCCAGTAGAAGGCGATGAGATGCGCGAGCGGAGCGAGGTGGGGGAGGGGCTTCGGGTACCCCCACGCCGCGTTTGCCGCGGTCTTGGACCCGGCGGAGACGGTCCAGTAGCTGGCAGTGCCCTTGTGCGGGCAGAAAGTGCTGCGGTCGGTCGCGCTGAGGCAGTCGTCGGCGATGTCGGCCCTGGGGAAGTAGTAGACCGGGAGGTGCCCCTTCTCGAGCAGGACCCGCGTGTCGAGCGAGTCGACCACGGCAGTGCCGCCCAGATAAGCGCGCACGCGCCGCCTGACCGCCTCAAGGGAGATGTGGTAGTGGACGGAGGCGGTCCAGGCACCGTCAACCTTGACAGCGTGAATGGGTTCAGCGGGGATCGCGTTCATCGGCCGGCATTTCGCGTGGATAGAGTGAATAGAGGGGTGGGGGGAGGATTCTGCCTGCGAACGGGCTCGCCGCTGCGGGAGGAAGCAAGGCAATTGTAGGAGGTGGCCGTGCGCAGCGAACCGCCGCTTGGCCGTTCACCGGGATTTGCGCGGATCGAATTCGTCGAATTCTTCGGGCGCCGCCAGAACGGTCTTCAGGACGATGCCGTGGGGCCGGCGTCGGTCTGCGGCGGTGCGGTAAACCTGGAAGAGTCCGTTGTGTCCAGCTCCTTCAGGTTTCGAAGGGGGCAGGGTCCAGGAAGCGGTCGAGGACGTTCTTGGTGACGCGCGAGATGTTGTTGTCGTAGCCGTTGTGCGAAAGGCTTCCGCAGTAGGTGATGGACCCGACGGAGAACACGGCTCCGCCCCGCCCGGTCTCAAAAAAGACCATGTCCGAGCGGATGAGGGCGTCGGGCGGCTCGCCCGGCCAGGTCGCAAGATGGGTGAGAAGCTCCTCGGGAACCACCATGAAGGTGTCGCCGTGCCGCTCGGAGGTCGCGAGGATGATCGTGTTGGGGGGCGAGCCGAGGCGGAAGTCCACCCGGTCAAGCTCAAAACCGGCGGCACCCCCGCCCGAAAGCCCGAAGTCGCCAAGGATGCGGTCCGGTACGCCCTCGAAGATCCAGGCGGCCCGCGGGTCGTCGGCGCCGGGCGCGCGGACATAGTACGAGCCCACAAAATGCCCTTGTCCGGAGAACCCCACGCCGACCATCCGCTGGGGCGGCCGGTCGTTGCGTCGCCAGAGGCCCCCATACTCGCCGTCGAAGGCGTTGTAGTACTCGCCCGGCTCCGCGGCCCAGGCGCGAATGCCCCCTTCCCCCCGGCGGATTTCGATGGCGCCCGGCACGGCATCGCTGAGCGCCACCCGCCAGTAGAAGCCGTTGCCGCCGAGGTACATGAGGCGCCCCCCCTCATCCAGGTGCCGCCGGAGGGCGTCGAGGGTGTTCGCGGTGTGGTACTCGGGATGTGAAGGGGTTAGCACGACCCGGTAGGGCGCGATGAGGTCGTGGCCCTCTCGGTGCAGGTCGTCGTCGGTCACAACGTCGAACTCGTAACCCTTCTCGTCCAGCCAGTCGAGGAGGTGGGTATCGGCGGGGAAATGGCGAAGTCCAGACCCTGCTGCGTCGACGTAGCCCAGAAAGGCGGAGCGAAGGTTCAGCACCGGGCGAAGTTGCGATGCTAAGCCGATGCCGCTGTCATCGGTATGGAAGTTGTAGGTGGACAGCCCGTACTCCCGGTGGTCGTCGGGCGTCGCCTCGCGTGCTCCCCAAGCGCGGGCCCGGGTCTGGTACTCGTCGTTCGTGACCCCCCGGGCGTAGTTCCCGTACACGGTGTAGGTGAAGGTAGGGATCAGGACGCAGAGGGGCGTTCGCCGTGACCCGCGGGGCGGCAGCACAAAGAAGGGAATCATATCCTCGTGCTCGCGGCACCGGAGCCGCACCGCATACGCGCCACTCCGGAGGTCGGCGGGCACCGTGAACGAGAAATCGGTCTCCCAGCCGCAGTCGTGGAGGTCGTCCTCGTGGAAGTGGATGGCGCCGTACTCCGCGGGCGCATGACGCCAGCACTGCTCGCGCCCGCTCCAGTTGGAGCCCTTCATTGCCCGCGCGGGCAGATTCACCAGCTCGCCGTCCCACCCGTTGGGTCCCACGTCGACCACCCTGAGGGACGAAATCTCCAACGAAAAGTCCCAGTTTGCGATGACCTCGGCGCTGGACGGCGCCCCGTCAGACAGTGGGTCGTCCGACTGGCTGGCGCCGCGCACGATCGTGGGCCACTCGATCTTGCCGTTGAAGTGGCCGCCGACCGGGGCTCCTCCCAGCGCCCCGATGAGGAGTTCGCCGTCGCCCGCGGGCGTCGGCGCGTCCAAGCTCGCGCTCGCAGTCCCGGTGTCGTCCACCACCGCCAGCGGGTCGAGGGCCTGCTGTCCGACGTGGACGGCGCCACTACGGGGGTCGACGCTCGCCCACACCTTGTACCAGGCACGCGAACGCAGCGGCTTCCCCACCGCAACCGTCTCGGGCCCCCGAGCGGTCGCAACCCGCACGCTCGCGCCGCGTTCGCCGTCGAGCAGGAGCGCAAGCCCTCCTGCGTTGCCGAGCCAGGACACGATGCCTTGCGCCCTGCGCCCGGGGAGCGTCGGCCAGACCGTCGCGGAGACGGTGAGGGCCTCGGCCTTCAGGGAAGCCCCTTGGATCCGGGCGTAGGAGCCGAGTTCGGCGTCCTGGGCGCGCGAGGGCCAGCTGCCCTCGAAGTCGGCCGCCACCGGCACCTCCTTGATACCCGGGCCGGCCGGATTCGGGTCGCCCGAGATGACTCGCACGAGCCGCGCCCGGTACGGCTCGTCGGAGCGGCTGCTGACCTTGAAGGAGATGGTGTCGCCGGGGCGGGCCGACCACCGGTCGGCGTACCCGATCAGGGCGATCGTGTTCTGGAACATCGGGACGTTTCGATTGGTGACCGGCCGCGGGAACAAGCGACCATAAGCAACGCCGTAAGGCGAGTCATCGCCTACTGCCAGCCGAGTTTCTGGCGCGAGCGGTCAGCCCATCGAGGGCTTCGCGGCGGTAGGAGTCCGTTTCACGGCGAGAGGCGAGGACATCCTCGATGCGGACGCGACAGTGTGAGCCAACTCTGCGGCAGGCAATGCGCCCCTCGTCGAGGAGTTGAACCAATTGCGTCCGCGACCCCCGCATCCGGTCGGATGACCTTCGGGATCGAGGTGATCGTGCCAGCGTCACCGACCGATCGGCGCCCCCGCCCTCGTACCGGGCACTTCGCGGCCTTCGTTCCCGAATGTCTGGTCCGAGCCACGTTGACATGCAGCCACATGCGTAGAGTCGGCTGCGACTACAGCCACAGGGAACGAACTGCCAATGCACCCTGAACTCCAGCTTCCAACCGGAAGAAGGGCGAACGACGACCTGCGCAACCCTCCGGCCGGTTGGGCGGCGAGCGTCGAGGTGCCCCGGCCGTAAAAGGGCCGGACGGGATGGCCGAGACTCTGACAACCGATGTCGTGGTCGTGGGCGGTGGTAACGCCGCGCTCACGGCAGCGCTCGCCGCGGCGGAGGCTGGGGCGCGCGTGCACCTGCTGGAGGCTGCGCCGGAGGAGGAGCGGGGCGGCAACAGCGCCTATACCGCTGGCGCGATGCGCGTGGTATTCGACGACGCCGAGGCGCTCCGCGCGCTGATGCCCGACCTCTCCGAGCGCGAGCTTGTGGAAACCGATTTCGGCACCTACCGCGAAGCCGACTACTACGACGACATGGCACGGCTCACCCAGTATCGGGCTGACCCGGATCTGGTGGAGCAGCTCGTGACCGGTAGCCATGGCGCACTGTGCTGGCTGCGCGACAAGGGCGTGCGGTTCCAACCGAGCTACGGCCGCCAGGCCTTCAAGCAGGACGATGGCCGCTTCCGCTTCTGGGGCGGGCTCGCCGTCGAGGCGTGGGGTGGCGGCCCGGGCCTGGTCGCGGCGCTCTACCAAGCCGTGGAAAAGGCGGGGGTCACCTTGAGCTATCGGGCACAGGCACGCTCCCTCATCGCGGACGACGCCGGCGCGAAGGGCGTGCGTGCGCGTGTCGAGGGGCGCAGCGTCGACGTGCACGCCCGCGCCGTCGTGCTCGCATGCGGCGGCTTCGAAGCCAATGCTGCCTGGCGGGCACGCTATCTCGGCCCCGGCTGGGACCTAGCCAAGGTGCGCGGCACCCGCTTCAATCAGGGCGACGGAATCCGCATGGCGCTGGAGGCCGGGGCTATGCCGGCCGGCAACTGGTCCGGCTGCCACGCGGTTGCCTGGGACCGGAACGCGCCGGACTTCGGCGACCTCGCCGTGGGCGACGGCTTCCAGAAGCACAGCTACCCCTTCTCCATCATTGTCAATGCGGACGGCGAACGCTTCGTCGATGAGGGAGCGGACTTCCGCAACTACACCTATGCCGCCTATGGCCGCCGGGTGCTGGAGCAGCCGGGCCAGGTGGCGTGGCAGGTGTTCGACGCGAAGGTGAGCCACCTGCTGCGCGACGAGTACCGGATCCGGCAGGTGACCCGGGTGAAGGCTGACACGCTGGAGGCTCTCGCGGCCGGGATGGAAGGCATTGACGGCGCGCGTTTCCTGGCGACCGTCCGAAGCTACAACGATGCCGTTACGACGGACGTTCCCTTCGACCCGACTGTGAAGGACGGCCGCGGCACCCACGGGATCACGCCGCCCAAGACGAACTGGGCCAACCGGATCGAGACCCCGCCCTTCGAGGCCTACGCCGTGACCTGTGGCATCACCTTCACCTTCGGCGGTCTCGCGATCGATCCAGAGGCTAGGGTGCAGGCCGTCTCGGGCGCGCCCATCCCGGGCCTCTTCGCGGCTGGCGAGCTGGTTGGCGGGCTCTTCTACGGCAACTATCCGGGCGGCACCGGTCTGGTCTCGGGCGCGGTCTTCGGCCGCCTCGCCGGTGCCGGCGCAGCCTGCTTTGCGGAGGAGGGTGGGGCGACGTGAACGGCGAGCGTATCGGTTTCATTGGCGTCGGCGTCATGGGCGAGCCCATGTGCCGCAATCTCGTGCGCAAGCACGACGGGCCGGTGATCTGCTACGACCTCGACTCGGCTCCACTGGCGCGGCTTGCCGCCGACGGTGCGCGAGTCGCATCCTCACTCGCCGACCTCGCCGACGGTACGGATATCGTCTTCCTGTCCCTCCCCGCCGGCCGCGAAGTGCACGCGGTGTGTCTCGGCGGCGGCGGCCTGGTTGAGCGGATGGACGCCGGGTGCATCGTGGTCGACGCCAGCACCGCGCCACCGGCGCTTGCCCGCGAGCTCGCCGGAGCCTTCGGCCGGCGCGGCATCGCTTTCGCCGATGCGCCGGTTGCCCGCACCCGTCAGGCCGCCATCGACGGCACGCTCAGCGTCATGGTGGGCGGTGAGGCAGAGGTGGTGGAGCGTCTCCGCCCGCTGCTGGGGCACATTGCCAGCGACGTGACTCATTGCGGGCCCGTCGGCAGCGGGCAGGCGGTCAAGATCCTGAACAACATGATCCTGTTCCAGAACGTCCGCGCGCTGGCCGAGGGGCTCGCGATCGCGCGCCGCCAGGGAGTCACACCGGAAGTTTTCCTGGAGGCGGTGAGCCGGAGCTCGGGCGACAGCTTCGCGCTCCGGAGCCACGGCATGAAGGCGATGCTCCCGGATCACTACCCGGAGGGTGCGTTCCCCGTGACCTACGCAATGAAGGACCTCGACTATGCGCTCGAGCTCGCAGCGGAGGCCGGGATCGATGCTGCGGGCGCCACGCTGGTGAAGGCGGTGTTCGACGAGGCCGCCGAATGCGGGCTGGGCGCGCGCTATCACCCGGTCATCGCGACCCTAATCGACCGGAAGTAGACCACCTGACCGGAACGGGGGCGCGCCAGGCTGTCGGCGCGCCTCGGACGGCCGCCATGCGAGCGTTCCACCGCCCGCTTCGACGGTTTGCCGGCTGCTCTCCGCCGCTGCCACCGGTTCCTGAGGGCCGCGACCCGATCGGTGGTACCGGGCAAGTGAAACCGGAGAAATCCTCCCTGGGTGTTGGAGAATCCGCCGGAGAATCGCTCGGGCGCCGGTCGACGCTCCGCGAACTGGAGATCGCGTTCATCCTGCGTCATGCTAGGCAGGCACGCAGGTCCCGGATGTCCGCAGGAAGGTGGGTCTCCGAGTCTGTTCCGGGACCGGTGCCATCCCTCCTGCCGTGATTCCCGTGCCGGTGCCGGCCGGCCGGGGCTCCTGTCCGGCACGCCTGTACTCGCCTCTGTAGCAAGGGACGCCGCCATGAACCGGCCTGCGCAGTCTTCCCCGATCGGTTCTGCTCTCCGCGAGTTCATCCGCCTTGAAGGTGCCGGTGGCCTCCTGCTGCTCGCCGCGGCAATGGCGGCCCTGGTCGCCGCGAACACGCCCCTGGCCAAGGCATATGCCGGACTGCTCGACACCACCGTTGCGGTCCAGGTGGGCGCGCTCGTGATCAAGAAGCCGCTGCTGCTGTGGGTGAACGACGGGCTGATGGCCGTGTTCTTCTTCCTGATCGGCCTCGAGGTGAAGCGCGAGTTCGTCGAGGGCGAGCTCGCGTCGGCGAACCAGGTGGTGCTGCCCGGTCTGGGCGCGCTCGGGGGGATGGCGGTCCCGGCCGCCGTCTATGCGGCGCTGAACTGGGGGGATCCGGTTGCCCTCGATGGCTGGGGGATCCCGGTTGCCACGGACATCGCCTTTGCGCTGGCCCTGGTCGGTGTGTTCGGGCGGCGGGTGCCGACCGCCCTCAAGGTGTTCCTGCTTTCGCTTGCCATTTTCGACGATCTCGCGGCGATCGTGATCATCGCGGTCTTCTACTCGGCGGACTTGTCCTTGGAGGCGTTGCTCGTGGGTGTCATCGCGCTGAGTGTCGGCCTCTCCTTGAACCGCCTCGGCGTGACGCGTACGACGGCCTATGTGCTCGTTGGGGTGGTGCTGTGGGTTGCCATGCTGAAGTCCGGCGTCCACGCGACGCTTGCCGGGGTGCTGATCGCCTTCTGCGTGCCCCTGCGTTCCCCGGAGGGACGGTCACCGCTGAAGGAGCTGGAGCACGATCTGCATGCACCGGTCGCGTACGCGATCCTGCCGGTGTTCGCCTTTGTCAACGCGGGATTGGCGCTGGGCGGGATCGGCCTTCAGGACGTGCTCCATCCCGTGACGCTCGGCATCGCGGCAGGGCTGTTCCTCGGCAAGCCAATCGGCATCGTCGCATTCGTCGGCCTTGGTGTGCTGTTGAAGGTGGTGACCCTCCCGCGGGGCGTGACCTGGGGTCAGATCCTCGGCGTCGCATGGGCGTGTGGCATTGGGTTCACGATGAGTCTGTTCATCGCTGGGCTGGCCTTCGAGCACGGAAGCGGGGCGTACTTTGCGGGGGACCGGTTGGGGATCCTGATCGGGTCGGGCGCTTCTGCGGTCGCGGCCTGGCTGGTGCTGCGCTGGAGTCTTGGGCCAACGAGACGGGGCAACCACGGGGTTGGTACCGGTGCAGACGGACGTGAAAGCGAGTTTCGTTGACGTCAAGGAGCGTGTGCCGCGAGTCCGTATTGAGAGTTCTGGCCCGGATTCTCGGGTGGGAGCGTTGGCGGGTGCAAGAGGCGACGGCTGCCGATCCGCGGTGGCGTGGTGGAGGCTCAGCGCGGCCACTGTCAGCCGGCGACGGCCGACCTTCCTCGATGCGCTGGCTGATGGGCTCGCGATTGCGCCCCGCCAGGGAGGCACGCCCTAGACCGTTCTGGAGGCAGTAAGCGGCTGCTCCGGCGACAGCCTCGCGCTCCGGAACCACGGCATGAAAGGGATTCTCGCGGTGCGCTACCCGGAGGGCGCGTTCCCCGTGACCTACGCGATAAAGGACCGCAACTAAGCGCTCGAGCTCGCTGCGGAGGCCAACGTTAACGCCGCAAGCGTAGAGCTGGTGAAGGCGCTGTTCGACGAAGCCGTCGAGAGCGGGCACGGCGATCATGACCACCCGGTGATTGCAATCCCGATCGACCGCAAGCAGCCCACCTGACCGAAGAACGGAGCGCCCAGGACTCGGATGGCGGCATGCTCTTGACCACCATGCGAAGCGAGCTTTTTCCCCCGCTGTTCGGCGACTTGCTCTCCCGCCGCATCCGCCGCCGCGAGCACCGCCGCCGGAGCTCCGGCGGCGGTGGCCGAATTCTTCCTTGAGACCGTAAATCAGGAACGATTGGACCCCCGAGGACGCGTCCCTCGAGCCGCCAATGCCTCATTCACGCGGGATTGACCGCTTCGACCCCGCTTGTCGCGAATTCTGTGCCATTGATTGCCGTCTCTTGGAAGCTCCCGCAGGTGTCGGCATCATGGGGCGCGGGATTGCTCTGCAATTCAATACGGCCCGGGTGGGTCAGTATTGACCTACCGTCCAGCGGCCGGGGAGCGAAGCAACATGGAAGTTTGCGCAGGAACCAGCGAAGGCGTCTTTATCGTGGCGGAGGGGGCTCCCAAGCAGGTTCTTCGGAGCCGTGACGTCCGCGAACTCGTTCGTATCGACGGATCCTGCTTTGCCGGCACGGACGACGGCCTGTACGTGTCGAACGACTCTGGCCGGACGTGGGCACCGTCAGGTCTCCAGGGCAGGGAAGTGTGGCAGGTTCGCACCGATGGTAGCGGGACACTCTACGCGGGGACGGCGCCCACGGGGCTGTTCCGGAGCGACGATCATGGGGCCACTTGGACGGAGGTCGTGGGCCTCGCGCAATTGGCAGATGCCGGAGGATGGCAGATTCCTCTGCAGCCACCGGTCGCGGCACGAGCGCGCGCTCTGGTCGTTGACGGTATGCGCATTCTGGTCGGCGTCGAAGTAGGTGGCCTGGCCCTGTCCGAGGACGCTGGCGAGACCTGGTCCGTAGTCCTGCCTGGCGACAACCCGGACCTGCACATGCTGTTCGCGCACCCGGCGGAGCCGGACACCCTGTACGCGTCCACCGGGTACGGACGCTTGGACGGGGTGGCGGAGATGGTGGAAGGCAACGCCGGAGTATTTCGATCCGACGATGGCGGCCGCACCTGGACCTACGCGTGGAAGGGCATTGTGCCGCGCTACTCCCGGCCGATGTGCATCGATCATCGCGCGCCGTACGGGCTGACCGTCGCAAGCGCGCCCTCAGCATTTTCGAACTGTCGCGAGGAGAACGGCGCGCAGGCCATGCTGTTCCGGTCCGAGGATAGCGGCGAATCGTGGCGTTCACTGTGCGATGAGGCCCATTCCCCGAGCGCCGCCAACTTCCATGGTCTGACGGTGGACCCGAAGGCGCCGGGAGGCGTGTTGGTCGGCACGGATACCGGGGAGGTATGGCGCGTCAGCGACAGGGCCGGGTGGGAGCTGTGCGGCGAGGGAATGCCGACCGTACTTTCCCTTGCGGCGGCCTGACAGTTTCGCGACCCGGCAAGGTCGGATTTACGCATGATCACAATAGCTTCGCAAAGGGACTTATATGCCTAACTGCGCACACGGCTTGGCACTGCTAACACCAAGACGCGACAATCTGAAACGTAAACCCTGTAACTAACGACGTGATCGCCAACCCGTCATATAGATTTGACTTTCGACGCCATTGCCGCTCCCGCAGAATCTGAACTCGATCTTGCTCGCGCTCTTCGGCCGTGAGATCGTCATCGTCCTCTACTAAATCTCGATTCAACGCAAATTGCACCCTGCTTCGGCGAATTGCGTCCGGTAACGAGAATCGAAACAAGATGCACACCCCAACGATATCCAAGAGCAATCCCGCGGTGTTCCAAGTCTGACTGGACCTGTCTAGGAATCATGACGAAATCTGCTGCGCATTTGATTGCACCCAATCCCCGACCAAAGGCTTCCGCACCATGCTGGAAACCGCCATCGTCAAGAGCCGCAAAATGGACGCCATGGAACGCGTCCGCATGGACACCATTCTGGAAGAACAACTGCTGGGACAAGCGGATCTCACGACCAGCAGAGGTGAGATCGGCAATCTGATCGGCATCGACTACATGATCTTAAGTCCCAATGAACTTCACTATTGGGCGCCTCACCCCGTGAAGCGGATCAAGGTCGACTTTCTGCTACGCCGAGGCAATGAGCTGGCGGCGATCGAAGTTATGTCCCAGCCCCGCTATCGCACCGGCATGCTGCCGGGACTACGCGCGATCGGGGAACTCCCGGGGTTGGTGCGGCGGGTGCTCGTTTACGGCGGCAAGCGGTCGTTTCGGCCCGAGAACGGTATCGAGGTGTGGTCTGTCGCGAGACTGCAACAAGTACCGGCCGGAATTTCCCTCTGGCCCGGAGACACGCAGCGGGGCACATGGCCATGGTCAAATGGGCACTAGCCGGACTGATGCCAGGCGGGTTGTTCATGGTGGCTGAGGAAGAAACTGCCTAACTCGGCTCGACCACCCGATCCTTGCCGTGACCGATCCCACAACCTGAAGGCCGCAGGTTCAAATCCTGCCCCCGAAACCAGAGGCACGGTAGGTCAGCCCGTAAATGCCCTGTGTTTGCTAGAGGTAGCCGGGGTCCGCTGCCGGACTCCACGACCGCTCGGGAGTTGATCGAACTCGTGTTATTCGCGTCGAGCGTCGTGTGCGCCCACTCGACGCCCGTAACGCCGAAGGCGCCGGCACGGGAGAGTCTCCATCACCGCAGGCTCTCCGCCGTGCCTTCGAAGACGAAGTCATTCAGGAAGATGCGTCGGCCGAACAGGTTGCGCTCGACGTCCGTCAATGAGGCTTCCTCGCAGATGTTGTCCCATCCGCCCCGGATGCTGTCAATCTGCCAGGCGATGATGTCCTTCGCTGCGTTGTCGCTGAGCTGGAAATTAGGCGCGGCCGCAAGGCAAGTCGCAAGCGTGCTCGCGCGGTTGTCTCCGACAATCAGCATCGCCTGGCTGGCCACGTTGCCGGTACGGCTTTGCGGGCAGAGGTCATAGGCGGGTGTCAGCGTCAGGTGTTCGCCGTCCCAGAAGCCCGCATGGTTGCGGGCGTGATCGTCGGTGTTGCCGCACAGGATGTTGAACACGAGGCGTCCGTACAGCTGGTGCAACGTCGCCTTCGGCGAAGTGAAGCGGTGCCGAACGATTTCCGCGAGGTCTTCGTAGCCAGCGTAACGCGCCATCATTTCATCGAGACCGAACAACGTCAGCGCGGAGACCATCGCCCTGCGCGTCCAGCCGTCGTTCGTCTGGGCGCGGTCGAAGCGCTCGAGCTGGCGCGCATGGACCATGCCGGCAGCGATCAGCGCCACGGCGCCGCCGGTGATGAGGTCGACGAACATGGTCGGGGCAGGGTCGTCAGGGTGACGATCAGATAATCGCGTCGGAGGTGGCGCGCGCGGCCGAGCAGGTTCCAGTCGATGAGGCCCTCACCGACCCGCCGGCATGGCTGGCCATTGCGCCCATCCCACCGGCGACCACGGCCATCTCCGGGATCGTGAGGGTCAGCAGCGTCGCCCTCTCCACCAATATTTCCGCCGGAGAGTGCGAGCTCCCGTCGGCAAAGCAGTTACGGAATTCGTCGGCGCACGGCTCGAGCAGTGCGAAGAAGTCGACTTCGGGCTGTCAGGAGCACGAAATCGAGTGGGTAGCTTCCGGCCTGCGGTAGATCACCATCGGATACTCCCAATCCCGCGACGCTCCGGCCGCTCCTCAACTTGGCCAGGCGACCGTCAGCGCATTAGCATTGGCCAGTCAGTGGGGCTGGTCACGCGGCGATCGAGCAACGCGCCCAATCGATACCAGTCGGGAATACTTGAGACATGATATCGCTGTCAGGCACGCGGATTTCGCGCGCGTTGCCCCGTAGCCATCGCGCGCCAGCCCTGTTTCGCTTGGTCGCCGCCCTTGCGGTCGCGGCGGCTGGTCTAGTTCCGGTGGAGGGGCGGGCGGCGGAGGCGGGAGCCACCGTGGCGAGCCATGTTCCGCAGGATCCTGCCAGTGCGGTGCGCCCCCTGGACGTGATCGATCGCGAGGATATCGCGCTGTCGGGGATGCGCACCGTCTCGGAACTGCTGTCAAGCCAGAGGCGGTTCACCCGCTACGGCTTGCTGAGCCGACAGCGGTTGAGCCGGTTCGGCGTGCACCGGACACTGCTTCTCGAGGGGCGGGTCGCCTACCTCGTCAATGGCCGACGGATCGCCGATTCCGCCGTCGATCTCTTCACCCTGCCGGCATCGGCGGTGGAGCGGATCGAGGTCCTGAAGGGAGGCGCCGCAGCGCTCCACGGCGGGCACGCCGTTGCCGGCGCGATCAACATCGTACTCAAACGTGGCGACGACGGCGTCGAGGTCACAACCGTTGCCGACCGACCAACGCAGAGGGGCGGCGACGTGGAGCAGGCGGGCATACGGTGGGGAGGCGCGGTGGGCCGGGGCCACTTGACCGTGATTGCCGATGTTCTGCGACGCGAGGAAATCCCGGAGGCCGCGCGCGCGTACAGCGCTGCCAACTGGACGCCGGGCGGTAGGTTCGCCGATGCCGCCGGCATTTCCGTGGGCGGCAACACCGTTTTTGTCGCGACACGGAGCTACGACGACGACAGCGCCCTCACATCGGTGCATGTCCCCGGCATCACGGGACCCTCGATTGCGCGTCCCTTGGGCGGTTGCCCGAGGGACCGGTACGCAGGCGTGCTCACCGAGCCCCTCGGCACCCCCGGCACGGGATGCGGATTCTCGTATGCCGACCGCGCGTGGGGCATGCAGCACGAGGGGCGGCAAAGCGTGTTCCTCGCTCTCGATCACCCGCTCGGCAGTCGCACCGATGCCTATCTTGACATCCGGGTTGCGGGTGGCGAGAACCGGGAGCGTTACGCTCCTGCTGTCGGCACCTTTTCGGTTTCGTCGGAGGCTCTCAGGGAAGTCCTGCTGCCCGATCCCGACATAGATTCGCTCCCCAGAACGGTCCGCGTATCGCATCGCTTCCTCGGCCACGGCGACCGGGAATGGCGCACGTCGCTCGAAGAGCACGACGTCGCACTCGGCCTGGCGGGGAAGTCCGCGGGCGTCGGCTATGACGCGCATCTCCGGTACTATCGCCGCGACGCCGGCGGCGTCGGCAACACGTTCGTCAGCCGGAGCGCCATTCAGGAATTCATCGATGCGGGCCGCTACGACCTGGTGAACCCGTGGTCGCCTGGCAACCGGGACGCCTACCGGGAGACGGCGCTGCGGCAGTTTCGCGTCCGGGTCACCGACCACCGGACCCTTCGCGTCTCCATGAACGGGCCCATGTTCGCGCTCTCCGGCGGCGCTGCCCAATGGGCAGCCGGCGTCGAACTGTCCAGCGAGAACCGGCGTGATGTCCACGAGTATCGGGATCACTCCGACCGGCTTCACGATGCGAGCGATGCCCTGGGGGCCGGCGGTGGCCAGGCGTCGGGGGATCGGAGGCGCGGGTCGGGTTTCGCAGAGTTGCGGCTGCCTTTCCGTGCCAACTGGCACGTCGCGCTTGCGGGGCGCGCCGATACGCACGATGACGTGGGCGCGGCCCATTCGCTCCAGTTGGCGAGCCGGCTGCGCCTACACGATGCGGTGGCCTTGCGCGGTTCCTGGGACCGCGGGTCCAGGGCGCCCAGCCTGTACGAGCTGCACCTGCGCAATTCGGATGACTTCCCGTACGTGTGCGATCGGAGGTCGCATGTTGGCGCGCTCGCAACCTGCCCCGTGGAGCAGTTCCAGCGGGTCAGCGGCGGCAATCCGCACCTGGAGCCGGATCATGCGGAGAGTGTGTCGTTGGGAGTCATGCTCGGCCTCGGACCGCTGACATTGAGCGCGGACTGGTTCCGGATTGCCCTGTCGGACGTGCCGGCCCAATTGCTCCCGCAGTCGATCATGGATCTCGAGGCGAGGGATGCTCTGCCGTCCGGCGTGGCGGTGGTCCGTACGCAGGAAGGCAGGGTCGAGAGGATCATCAGTCCGATCGTCAACAGCGGCGAGACCGACGCGGCAGGCGTCGACGTGCAGGCGCGGGTCGGCTGGACCACCACATGGGCGGACCTGGAGCTTGATGCCGGGTGGCTGCACCGCACGCGCCACGAAACCCGGGTGGTCGGCCAGCGGCAGCCGGGTGATCACCCGCGCGATCACGTTCACGGGTCGTTGCGCATGAGCCAGGGCAATCTGACCGTGAATTGGAGGGTTTACGCAGTCTCCGGCTACTGGAACGCCCGCCGGACCGGTCGCTTTGACAACTGGGTGGGCCAAGATCTTGCAATCCGTTGGCGCGACGCCTTCGGGCTCGGCGGTTTCGACGTGACCGGCGGCGTCCTTAACATCGGGGACCGGGGCCCGACCATCGATCCCACGGATCCTGATGCCCAGGATGTAAACCTCCACTCAGGCCGGGGCCGCACGATCTTCCTGGCTGCCACGAGGACATGGTGAGGAGTGGTCGTGACATCCGCAGTGGTGGCCGACCGATTCGCTGGCGTCAGCGACCTGGTTTGGCCCGGCCGCCCCGGAGGCGGTGAAACGCCGACGACCGGGGGCAGTGGAGCATCCGTGTCGACGATCAGTGGTGAAGCTGCTTCACATGACCCGAGGGCTGCACCGTAGCGTCCGGGTTGGAATGGTCGACTACCGCTGACGGAAGGAAGCGTGGCGATCCCGCCAGATTTCTGGGCCACGGTGACCGTCCAGAGGAGGAGTCGGTCCGAGTTTCGCTCCCTCCATTCGAGTAGGGGCGGGGGGGGCGCTCCTGGCGGCCGGTTGCCGCTGTCACCAAGACTAGAGCGCGGGATCGTGCGGTCCCGAGCCCGCTCACGCGCCGCGGGCACTGGGTCCACTGTCGTCGCGCCTAGCCAAACTTCGTCACCTGCGCGTCAGGATCCGACCGAGTAGCCCTCGCGCGGATCGCGCGGCCGGCGGTCCTCTGCCGGAGGCCTCCATCAGTTGCGCGGCCAAGTCTGGGGTCGTCCGGTAGTCGCTGATGGCATAGGCGGTCGTCTTCACCGCCTTGTCGAACAGGTCTGCAAACAGCGCCTGAAATTGCCCCGGCGCGACCTCGATCCGGTGATCCGGATCCCAGACCGTAAAGTACTTGAGGCACTGCCGCTCCGTTCCGAACATCTGGCCATAGGGCCCGCAAACGAGGGCGTGCGTGATGCGCCTTCGACTTCCGTGCGCCTCCTTGGCTCGTGCAATCTGCTCCGGAGTCAAGATCACCAGGGTCAGGTTGTGCTTCATTGTCGTCTTTCCGGTCAGCGCGCCGGGGAACAGACCATGGAAGACGCGCGACGGCAACATATAGACCAGATCGGCACTATCGAAACCCGCACACGCGATAATCGCATCCACACCGCAGGACAAGGTTCCATGCAGAGCAGGCGCTCTGGGGCGTTCGGGCGCGCGTCCTCAAGCATCGCTTGGCTGGCCAGGCGAAGAATGATGGGTTCGCCGATAGCCACCACGTCGTTAGCAAGGCTAGGCGGGGAAAGCGCTTGTGAGGCCCGCTTAGGCAACTTCCGCGCAGCACACGGCTGTTGCCAGCAATCATATGGAATGTTATAACATAACATTTCCAAGGAGCGGTAATGGTTTGAGGCCATGACGGTCCTGTCGTTCCAGCCCCGACCCCGCACCGCTTCCTGTCACGGCCGGCCACATGTGCAGGCTGAAACGGTAGCACTGAAAAGGTTCCTCCACGGTGCGCGCGGGGTCGGGTGCTGCTTCGACGGGGTATTGAGCGAGACCGCCGGTCTCACAGATCCGGCCCCCATCGTCCACACCCTTACCCCCGATCCTGTTGGCACCCGGCGCCGTCGCCTGGACGGGGCCATCGCCACGGTCGGCGACCATGTACCCAGACCAGTCGAGAACGGCATCGCTCATATGGACCTTGCAACGCCGGTTGATCAGACGGGCGACCGGCGCGTCTTAACCACGAGAGAGAACTCGCATGCTTAACCCCGCGTTCCGGACGATCGGGACCTTATACGTACTGGTTTCGCTGGCCATTTCGCTAACAACCGAAGCAATGGCACAGGACAGCCAACCAACCGAGGACATCAATGCCCAAGATAACGGAGTGACTCTCGAAAGGATCACTGTCTATGGCACGCCCGTTGATGCTGTCAGCGAGACCGGCAGCCGCTTGGAGCTATCCGTCAGGGAAACACCGGCAACGGTGGACATCATTCAGGGCGATACGATTCGTGAACGCATGGATACGAGCGTGATGGAGGCCGTCACCCGCTTCGGTTTTACCAATGATGCACACCATGCGAATGGTGGCCAAAACATGGCCGCCAGAGGCTTTCATGGTCAGGAGACTGTCACCAAGTTGTACGATGGCACCAATTACTATAACGCATACAACACCATTACCTTTCCCTTCGATACTTGGGGCATCGAGCGTATAGAGGTGCTGAAGGGGCCTTCCTCCGTACTGTACGGTGAAGGCGGCATTGGTGGCGCGTACAACGTTATCCCCAAACGACCACAGCAGGAACACAGTGGTGACATGCGCATATCTACCGGTGAAGACGACACCCGTTTCATCGGTCTCGGCCTGACCGGCGGTCTCGCCGACAACCTCGCGTACCGGCTCGATTACAGTAGCAACAAGTCGGATAACTGGGTGGAGAGAGCTGACAGCAAGACCGAGATGATTTCCACCTCACTGCTATGGCAGGTCACCGAGGATTTCTCACTGACAGCACGCTACGACTATGGTGATCAGGAGCCTATGCGCTACTCTGGAACACCACTGGTCGACGGGAAGTTCCCCACTGAATTGCTGAAAAGGAACTACGATGTCAGCGATTCGGTGATCCGCCACAAAGAAAGCGTTGCCCGGATTAAAGCTGACTGGAATATCAGTGAACGCCTGTCCATGCAGTCTGAGCTGTACCGCCTGGAAAGCGACCGTTTCTGGAAACTGGTCGATCGGTACACATACGATCGGGCGGCCGGCACGGTTACGCGCGAGTATCCGCTGGTCATTGCGCATGACGTCGAACATAACGGCTTTCGTACCAACCTTGTGTTTGATGCCGGTGACGGCGGGCGGAAGCTGAAAACCTCGGCAGGCTTTGAAATCAACGATGTAACCTTTATACGGCCAACCAATTTTGGCGGTGGAAATCCCAATGGAGTTGATTGGGGCAATGACCTTGATGTCGTCAATGCCTTTAGTTTCAACCCCGGCCTGTTCTCCGATTTGACCGATGCAGTGACCAGAACGGAAACTATTTCTGATGTCGCCCAATTCGCTGTGTTTGCGGAGGGCCAGATCGGCCTCGCCGAATCGCTGACGCTGGTGCTGGGACTGCGTCATGAGAACGTTGAAGGGGATTACAACGATATCAGCAATCCGCCGACCTTCGAGCAGAACTTGGACGCCCTGACAGGCCGGGCAGGACTGGTCTTTGATCTGAGCGACACTACGGTGCTGTACGCTCAGTACGCTACCGGTGCGACCCATCCGACCGGAGGCATCGTGAGGGTCAACCGTACAAACCGGGACGTCGGTTTTACCAAGAGTGAGCAGGTTGAAGTCGGTATCAAACAGAGCCTGCTGGGTAACCGCTTGCACTGGACACTGGCCTGGTTTGACATCGTCAAGAATGACCTGATTGCAGATAATCCGAATCCCAGCGAACCCCAGATCATCATTCCAGAGAAGACTTCCCAAGGTGTGGAGCTTGGCCTGACCTATGCGCTGACCAATGCCTTGCAGTTAACTGCCAATGGGACGTTGGTGGACGTGGAACGAACAGCTCTTGGCTGGCAAGTAGATGCACCTGAAGAAACCTACAACCTAGGTCTTGCTTGGGCTCCGCTGGACGAGTTGCTGGTATTGGCCGATGCCCGCTATGTCGGTAAGCGTTTTAACGTGGACAACCCGATTCCTTCGTACACAGTTGTCGACACCTCTGCACGCTGGCGCTTCAATGAGGATCTGTCCATGGCGCTGCGCGTCGACAACGTATTCGATGAACTTTATGCTTCTACCCTCTATTACAGCGCTCCCCAGTGGCTGGTCGGCAAACCGCGCACCGTCAGCCTGACCTTGGATTATCGCTTGTTTTGAGCAATGCCTGATACGCGCCGGCCCGGGCTTATGGCCGGGCCGGCCGTTTGCCGAGGGTTGCCGGGAAACTGATGCGCTGGCTTTACCTTTCTCATCGCTGGCTCGGTATCGGCATGTGCCTGTTGTTTGCCATGTGGCCCCTGAGCGGCGTGGTGATGATGTACGTCGGTTTTCCGGAACTTACCGCGAAAGAACGATATGCCGGTCTGCCTGTCCTTGACGCTGAGCACATTCGCGTCGGGCCGTCGAAGCTGTTGCAACATGCCGCTCCTGACGTTCCAGTCACACAATTCAGATTAAGCAATGTTTCAAGCCGCCCTGCTTATTTGTTGAAACAGGCGGAACATCCCTGGCTAGGGCTCTATGCGGACACCGGTGAGTGGCTGAAAAGACCAACAGCTGAGGATGCCGCAAGCGCAGCCAGAACGTTTTTTCAGGCTCGACAGGCTGAAGGAGAATCGATTGAAGTTCTTTACCAAGGTATGCTGGAGATGGATCAGTGGACGGTTTCCAGCGCGTTGAATTCACACCGGCCGCTGCATAAAGTCGTATTGCATGACACTGCCGCAACCTGGCTTTATGTATCTTCTGGCACAGGTCAGGTGGTCCGGGATGTAACTCGTAGTGAACGTGTGTGGAACTGGCTTGGTGCCAACTTGCACTGGATTTATCCGGTGCAGTTACGTAAGCACAGGACGGTGTGGGCAAATGTATTGGTTGTACTTACCCTGGTGGGACTAGCCTCGGTACTAAGCGGCAGTATTATTGGTGTCATGCGCTTGTGCGTTCGACGGCGCTATCGGGGAAACAACGTGAGCCCCTATCAGGGCGTGATGAAACTCCATCATATTGCTGGTTTAGCCTGTGCATTTTTCTTGACGACATTTATGTTCAGCGGGTTCATGTCGATGACGCCTTGGGGCCTGTTTGATGCGAAAACCAGCTTTACTCAACAATTGTGGCGTTACCAGCAACCGGGTGATATCAGAAATTTAGAGGCGGTCTATTCCACTGCGGAGGAAATCCGTCAACTGTTGCAACAATACAAGACTGACGATATCAAGGAATTGAACTGGCATTGGATTGCAGGGCAATCCTTGCTTGCTCTGAATCATTCTCCTGATGTGTTTCGGTCTGTGTATGGAGAGTACCAGCTTACCGAAGCCAGCATAGCTCCACAGATAAAATCGGCGATAAGCCATTTGCTCCCTGACAGCGAAGTAGCATCCATGGAGTACTTGGAAGACTATGACAACTACTATTATTCGCATCATGAACGTTATCGCCCGCTGCCGGTGATAAGGGTCATATTTTCGGACCCTGAATCGACATGGTTTCATATTCATGCACAAACAGGCCAATTACTGGGGCGGTTAACTTTCAAGAACCGCGTACAACGATGGCTGTTTAACGGACTGCACACACTGGATTTCAGTGTTCTAATCTATCACCGGCCGCTGTGGGACATCTTGCTTGTGCTGCTATGCAGCACCGCTGCATTGTTTTCGCTGACGTCCATCACTATTGCCTGGCGACGTCTGAGGATAGATCCCTGAATTTTCCCAAACCTTGATTGGAAAAGGTGATGGAGGAATTATTTTCACGCGACATAGTTGAGAGCCGGACCCATAATCTGGGTGTCGCCTTACGCTTCACTTACTCTGTCGCTGGACATCGGCTACGGCGCATCAAGCGTGAGGCGGGAGTCGAGCATCGGCTGCAGGGAGTCCAGGGACGTAGAGCTAGCCGCTTCCGTCCCGGCCTCCGAGCAGTGGGAAATTGCTGCCAACGCAGCCGATACCGATGCCGCGTTCAAGCGGCCGGCCAACTTCGATAGTTTCGCCGCCAACACGCCTTCAAACGTTCCGGAATGGACGTTCAACCTCTGGACATCGTACTGCAGTATCGCGGGAACGCCGGCGGAAGTCGGCGGGGCCGCGCGCTACGTCGGTGAGCGCTTCGGCGACGACGCGAATGCCGTGACGCTGGCCGACTACGGGATTGCGGACGCGTACGCCGCGTGGGACGGCGAGAATTACCGTGTAACAGCCTCCCTCAGTTACGTATTCGACACCGACTACGTTCCTTGGTCCGACGTGTTCTATCTGCAACAGACCGATCCCAGTGTGCCGTATGCAAATCATTTGATTCTTGGCTCCCCCCGAACCTGGGAGCTTGGCATCGAGTACTTTTTCTAGGAGAGCACGCCAATGAACCTGGGGACGTCCACCGTGCAGCGGATCCTCGTCCAGCTTCACCGTTGGATAGGTATCGTTCTCTGTCTAATGTTCGCCGCTTGGTTTGCGAGCGGGATCGTCATGATCTACGTGCCGTTCCCGCTGCTGCCGCTCGCCGATCGGATCGATCGGGCTGAGGTAGTCGACATAGACAGAATCCGGGTTACCCCGACTGAGGCTGTCGACCTCGCGGATTCCAGTTCAAGCGTCGGTATTCGCCTGCGGAGCCAGGATGGTCGACCGCAGTATGTGATAGCTGACAATGGACGGGCAGTCGTTGTCCAGGCCGACACCGGCGAACTCGCCGCCACGCTCGATTCAGCCAGCGCCGGTCGAATCGCACGCAAGTTCTCGGGAATCGCTACGCAGAGCGTCCATGGTCCCGTTCAGTACGACCAATGGGTCGTTTACGGTGCCTTTGACGAACTGCGCCCATACTACCGTGTGCGTCTCGACGATCCAGCTGGTACGGATCTTTATGTTTCTGCCATTACCGGGGAAGTGGTCCAGCGCACCGCACGGTCACAACGTAGATGGAACTACGTTGGCGCCGTAGTCCATTGGATTTACCCGACCGTGATCCGCAAACATTGGGCGCTTTGGGACCAACTGGTCTGGTGGGTGTCCCTCGCAGGCATCGTGTTGACGCTCGCCGGAATCTACCTCGGTATCCTGCGATGGCGGTCCGCCGCCCGTAGCGGTCAACGTGGCCTGTCGAGCCCGTACCGTGGCTGGATGAAGTGGCACCACATCGGCGGTCTGACCATCGGCGTGGTTGTCCTGACCTGGGTCTTCAGCGGCTGGCTGTCGATGGATCACGGACGGCTTTTCTCGACGCCGTCACCCACACGAGGTCATGTTGAGCGCTTCACCGGGATGAGTGTACGGGCCGCGGCCGATATGATTCGGATCGACGCGCTTGCCGATACTGCTCCGTTCTCCCATGCGGAAATTGGCGCGTTTGCCGGGTCGCCGGTACTCAGAACGGCGGGTCCGAATGGACCTAAGTTATGGCGACTGTTTGATAACCAACTGCAGGAATATCGGCCGACCACTGCCGAGGTCTCGGCCGCTGTGGGCAATGCCTGGCCCGGCTACGAACCAGTCGATTCCTATGTCTTGGGCGAAAGTGACATCTACACAAGTTTGCGCAGTGGGTCGCTTCCACCTGACACAGTTCGTATTGTCCTTAACGATCCCGCCGATACGTGGGTACACGTACATCCGACACGAGCCGAGATCATTTCGATCATGGATCGTAGCCGGAGAGTGTACCGGTGGTTGTTCAACGGATTGCACAGCTTCGATTTCCCGGGAATCGTTGATCGCCGGCCGCTGTGGGACGTGCTGATGATCGCGCTGTTGAGTTGCGGCTTTGTTTTCTGCGTCACCGCGATCGTGATCGGATTTCGGCGAATCAAACAGACCACACGCTGAGCCGCGAACCCGGCCGAAGTTGGCTTCCAGCGAGAGCCCCTAGGCGCGACCCGTGACAGGGATGCTCGCTGCCCCGGAGGGCAGACTACTGAAACGGTGGAAGAGAGGGAGGCCGCCATGCGGGAGGCTGGCGCCGAGCGGCAGCAGCTGGGTTGACGGTGGGTGCCGCGTCGTCGAGTTGGCGCACTCTGCCAACTGGCGGCACCCACGACGTCCAGTTGCAGCGACGGTCCGTCCGGATACTGGCTATGCATGGATGCAGTTCCTCGCTTCCGACTAGGCCGCACTTTGTAGTTTTTGCGCTCGCACTGCACCCACCGGTCGCGGTTGAACAGGACCGCGCAACTGTCCGGCAACGTCGACGCCATCCATTTGCCTCGCACCCTGATAATCGCGCGCCGCGCCGCGTCGAGACCGAGTCGGTCGTGTGCGGACCCCCGCATGCGCTTGCCGTCGATGTCTACGCCGCGTCGAATTCCAAATCACTTCACATGCCGGGGTGAATCGAGATTCCCCAGGCGGCACGCACCCTTCAGTTCGCGGGACTTCGACGGCCCTGCAGTCTTTCCGTCGGCGCCCACCTGCGAACCCATCGGAGAGGTGTCGCCTATGCCCCGGCGCAACTTGCTTGGGCACAGGTCAACCGTCGGTCCGCCAATCGATCAGAGCGACATCGCCCCAAGTGCCTGGCGCACGCTCCACCGAATACAGCCGCAGGCGGTGGCAAATCTCCAGTTCCCGCAGGACATCGGCGAGAGCATGGGCGCGCTCGCGCTTCAGGAGGCGCCCGTTGAGCTGGACGTGCAGTGGCGGCGCGTAGGGGGCACCGACGCTCTGCACCAGGACGACGCACCGGGCCGCAAAGCGGTGCATCTTCGACAACGAGGTCGCAATATCTTCCATGCGATAGAAGGCGTTGCATCCGAACACGACGTCGGCCTCCAACTCCGGCGCATCCTCCCAGCTGCAGGGCCAGAGCCGGGGCGCCTCGCTGGATCGTGCCTCCTCCCAGCGGTGCAGAAACTCCGTCCGCATGGCCAGCGAGGGCTCGACCGCAAAGATCTCGCCAACATGGTTGGCGATCCGCCGGGTGAACGAACCGGATCCGGACCCGATCTCAAGCACTCGGTCGCGGGGCCGCAGCAGTGGCAGGAGGTCAGTGATCAGCACATCGGCGTGCTGCGCCAGTGGGCTCCGCTCGTCGTAGTCTGGCGCATAGCCGCGCCAGAAGGCTTCCTCAGCCGCCTGGTCACGCCAACGCTCGTCGCGTTCGGCCTTCTGGGCGAAGGCCATTTTCCAGAACGCCGACGGTGTCAGCTCGCGGGCCGGTTCCCCCATCTCCCCCTCCTCGTCTTTTTGACGGCAGGCAGGCAACTGCCGATCAACCGAGGTCATCCCGGCCAGGCAGCAACGCCCGTCCCCAAGACGTCGGGTACGTCTCGAAGCGAACGCCGAACACCTTCGCGAGAATCCCGGAGTCCAGGATGTCCTCGTTGGTTCCGCAGACCACGATCCGGCCTTCAGCCATGACCGCTATGCGATCGGCGAAGCGCAGCGCGAGGTTGAGATCGTGCAGCACGACAAGCGATGCGACATCGGTCAAGCAATGGCGCAGGTACTGCATGGTTCTGAGCTGATGGGCGGGGTCCAGACTGGCAATCGGTTCGTCGGCGAGCAGCAGGCTAGGCCTTGCAATGAGTGCCTGCGCGAGCAGCGCACGGGCGCGCTCGCCGCCCGACAGCGAGGCGAATTGGCGGTCCAGCAGCCCGGTCAGCTCGAGATCCTGAAGCAGACCGCTCGACTCGTCTGCCGTATCGCCGGCCGCGGGTACGGGTGGTCGAATCGCGCTCCATCCGAGTGCCGCCAGGCCACGTTGCCGGCCGATGTCCAGGAGGTCGGCGACGCTCAGTTCCCAGTGCGGTGCGAAGAACTGCGGGAGATAGGCGATGCGGCGCGCCCTTTCTTCCGCCGGAAACTCGGCCAGCCGGCGACCTTCCAGTTCGATCCCTCCGCTCCACGCCATTTCGATGCCGCCGAGACATTTGAGGGCACTGCTTTTGCCGGCCCCATTCGGGCCGACCAGTGCGAGCAGTTCCCCTGCGAATACCTCGAGTGCGACGCCGTCCAGCACCGGGCGACGGGCTTTGGTGAGACGCAGATCTGACAAGCGCGCAAGCGGGTCGGGTTTGGCGGGCGTTTGGGTCATTGACGGCTGCGCCTTGCCAGAATGAGCATGAAGAAGGGCGCGCCGATCAGGGCGGTCAACAAGCCAAGCGGAATTTCCGCCGGCGGAAGGAGACTGCGCGCCAGACCATCAAGCAGGGCCAGGAGAATGCCGCCCACCAGGGCCGAGGCCAGAATGAGCGGGCCGTGGCGCGGCCCAAGCGTCCAGCGCACCAGGTGCGGCACGATCAGACCGACGAAGCCGATCGTGCCGCCCCAGGTGACCGCGAGCGCGACGAGGGCGGAGGCGAGCAAGGTCGCCACTACGACGAAGCGCTCGACGGGGAGCCCCATGTTGCGCGCCACGTCGTCCCCGAGGCCGAGGACATCGAGGCCGTGGGCAAGTCGGCGCGCGAACACCAGCAGGAGCAGGCTCGCCAGGGCGATGTAGCCCAGCTCGCGCCAGAAGGGGGTCTGGATGCCGCCAAGCGTCCACGACAGCACGACCTGGAGGCTGATCGTCTCGTCGGCAAGCGCCAGCATCAGGTAGCTGCGCAGGGCGCCGAGGAATGCCGCCATGGCGACGCCGGCCAGGAGCAGTCCGGCGGTGTCTCGCACCTGGGCGATGCGAGCCAGCAGGAGGACGGCAAGCGTTGCGCCGAAGGCGCCCACAAACGACAGGATCGGCAGCAGAAGCAGCGGGGAGACTGCTTGGAAGAGCGCGAGCCCCGGGACCAGCAGCGCGAGGGTGGCACCGAGCGCGGCACCCGGCGCGGTCCCGATCAGGAAGGGATCGGCCAGCGGGTTGCGGAAAATGCCCTGGAAGATCGCCCCGGCCGCGCCGAGCAACCCGCCGACCACGAAGGCGGTCAGCACGCGCGGCAGCCGCCACTCGAACAGCAGACGGTCCAGGGGATGATCGCCCGCCGCCGGCCGGAGCAGATCCAGCAATCGGCCGGGGCCGAGCAATTCCGGCCCGAGCATCATGGCGAACCCGATGGACAGGAGCACCGCGGCAACGAGAGCTGCCAGCCAGCCGGTCGGGATGGCAAGGATGCGCGTCAAGTCCGGCGGGTCGCAACGAGATCGGGGTGCAGCGCACGGGCGACGCTGCGCACGCCCTCGACGACGCGGGGCCCCGGGATCAGGACCAGGCCACGCGGGATCGCATCGACCCGCCCGGCGGCGACCGCCGGGATACCGTTCCAGTGGGGGCGCTCGCGAAGGGCAGCGACATCCGCCTCGCTACCCGCAACGAGGATATGGTCGGGATCCGCTCGGAACACGGCCTCGCCGCTCACCTGCGAGAGACTCGTGCGGTTGCCGAAGACGTTGAGCCCCCCGGCGTGGCGAAGGATGTCGTCGGTGTAGGTGCCGGGCCGGACCGAGAGGTAGCCGGCACGGCCGGCCGCGCCGGTCTCGAAGTAGACCCGCTTGGGCGGCCGCGACGCGAAGCTCTCGGCCAGTGCCGAAAGTTCGCCTTCGATCGTCTGGATCAGCGCCCGCGCCTCCCGCTCGCTGCCGATCGCGCGCCCGACCAGAGCGATGTTGGCCAGGATGCGCGCCAGCGTCGGATGCTCGAGGACGATTACCGGAACGCCAGCCAGGCGCATCGGCCGCAACAGCCGTGCGGCCGCGTGCCGCGAAGGTGTCACGATGACGAGGTCGGCGCCCAGCCGGGCGATGATGTCCGGGCTGAAGCCGATGCGGTTGCCAATGCGCGGCCGGTCGAGGACCTCCGGCGGATAACTGGTCAGACCGTCGATCGCGACGATGCGCCCGGCGCCGCCAAGTGCCGCAACGATCTCGGTGTTGCTGGAGAACACCGGCACGATGCGGGCAGGCCGGCGGGCGATACGGACGCGCCGGCCCAGCGCGTCGGTCACCTCGCGCGGCCAGCCGCCGTGCGACCCCGCCATCACCGCACAGGGTGCGGTGATGGCTACCGCGAGGGTCCCGGCCGCGGCCGGCAGCAAGCGGCGTCGAGTGAGCTTCATCAGGACATCAGAAGGTGACCCTGATGCCGGCGGAGAAGAAGCGCCCGCGCATCGAGTTGCCCCGGCCGCCGTTGGAGTTCGAGGGGTCGGAGATGTAGGGCTGTTCGTCGATCGCGACGAACATCGGGTGCTGGTTCTTGTCGAGCAGGTTGGTGATCCCACCGTAAACGGTGACCCGGTCAGTCACGTTGTAGTGGCCACGCACGTTGAAGACCCAGTAGGCATCCTTGCGGTGCACGAAGTTCCTGGCCGGCTCGGCGGTCGGCAGCAGTCTTTCCTCGGTATCGTAGTAGAACGGCCCGTACAGCAAGCTGACCAGACTGAAGCCCCAACGCTCGCGCCACTCGTAGCCGAGCCGCAGGGCAGCCAGGTATTCGTTCAACCGCTGCAGTTTGTGACCATAGGGGCCACTGTCTCCGCGGTCGATGCCGTCGGCCAGCAGCTTGAAGTTCCAGGTACCGTCGGCGCCGATGGTGAGACGTTGGTCCGCCAGGCCGAGCCAGGGCGCGGCGTCAAGCTGGGCCTGCACCTCGATGCCTTGGACTTCCGCATCGCCGTCGGCGTTGAGGAACTGACGAATGTCGTCAACGTACGGTCCGGTGGTAATCCGACCCTTGATCGTCTGATCGAAGACGGCGGCGTCGAAGAAGAGGTTGCCGGGCGCGTACGTGAGGCCGACTTCAAACTGCTCGCTCTCCTCGGCATCGAGGTCCGGGTTGCCGCGGGTAATGCGATCCGGTGTCAGCACCGCTGAGGACTCGCCAGCCAGCTCCCGGCCCGTCGGCGCGCGGAAGCCCGTGGCATAGCTTGCCCGGGCCTTGAGGCCGGGCAACACCGCGTAGGCCAGGCCGACACCGTAGGTCGTGCCGTCGAAGGTGCGGTCGGGTTCGCCGCTCAGGTTGAGGTTTGGCGTGTCCCTTCGGCTGAGCTCGTTGCGGGTATACCGCACGCCTGCCCGCCCGGTGAGCCGGTCATCGAGGAAGGACTGGGTGAGCTCGGCATAGCCTGCCGTCAGCAGGTTGTCCTCGTTGTTGTCGTAGTGGGCGACTTGCGAGACCGGTTCGCCGCTGACGGAGGTGCGTGTGCGAGTGCCGCGCAGCTGGGATGACTCGCCGTCGAAGCCCACGAGCAGCCGCGTGGTCTCGGTCAGTTGGAATTCCGGCGTCAACCTCGCCCCGTATGCCGTGAGTTCCCGGCGAAGGTTGTCCGTATCGAATCCTCTGACTTCGGAGCCCCAGTGGAAGGAGTCGACGTCACGGAAGGCATAGACCTGGGCATTCAGGTCGATGCCCAAATCATCCAGCACGCCGGCGTAGGACAGGTCGACGGAATTGTTCCAGCGGTCGTCGTAGTTGTCGTAGTCCCAGGAGGAGCCGCGAAACCCCGCGTCATACACACCGTGGGTGCGCAAAGTGAGATTCAGCCACTGGCTGGGGCCGAGGTCCCAGTTGAGGGCGGCGAGTGCGCCGCGCCGGTCCACCGCGGTGTTGATCTGTTTCGAGGCACCGGAGCCGCCGTCGAAGTCGTCGCTGGTCATACCGTTGACTCCGACATAACCGGCGAGATTCCCGGCGACGGCGCTACCGTACTCCGCCTTCGCCCGGCCGAACCCGTAACTGCCGGCTTCGATCGAGGCCGTGCCGCCCGAGACGCTCCGGCCGTCGCGGGTGATCAGGTTGATGACGCCGCCCATCGCCTGGTTGCCGAATGCGACCGAGGCGGGGCCACGAATAATCTCGATGCGATCAAGCTGGTCCGGCGAGAGCTTCGACAGGTTCGCCGTGCCCGCCCGGCGGCCGTTCAGCAGCACCAGCACCTGGCCCCGGTAGTCGCGGCCCTGGCCGTCGCCGCGTGCGCCACGCATGGTGATCGAGGTCTGGCCCGGGGTCCACTCGCTGAAGAAGGCGACGGCGCGCTCCCTCATCAGCTCGGTGACCGAGTTGTCGAGCGATTCCCGCAGATGTTCCGAGTCGACCACCTGAACCGTGCTGGCGATCTTGCTGAGCGGCTCAGGGCGGCCAAGTCCGGTTACGACGACTTCGTCGAGGCTGATGATTCGGCTGTCGGCCTCCGGTGACTGCGCCCAAGCGGACATCGGATTCGTCAGCGCTGCCATCAGTAAGGCGGCCACCACGACGGGCAACTTGTCGCGATACATACGGTAAATTGCGTTCATGTTGTTCTCCCGATTGTTGAAATTCTGTTGCAACTGCTCAGGAAGCCCCTCCATGGCGCTGCCACTGGAGCCATCTCGGTCCGGCTGTGGTGATCGACGGGTTCTCTCTTGTCCCGGCGACACGGCGAAACCGACGATGGGCCCGGATGACATCACGGCAGGCGTTTCAGTGGTCGCCTGCACTCGTGCTGCGTCCGACCAAGTGGGGAGCAACGAGATCCCCATACTTCGACGCGTGCGGTCGGGGACGCTCCACGCGACGGTGTGGCTCGGCGGAAGCATGCCTTCACCCGGAGACATCAGCGCCCTCCACGTATGGCGGCACACGCCCGACGATGCTCGCGCGGAGTGGCTTCGGACGTCGCTCCCTTGGCATGAACCCGTCTCTGGTGCCGATGTAGAGCGAGACGCACTCCACGATGTCACGTGTGCTTTTGCCCGGGTGCTGATCCGCAAAGAGGTACGTCCACGCCCCGGGTGATGTGAGCGCAATTCCGCAGGGGCGCGGGCATAGGCTCAGGCACGCGGCGGACCTGACCTCCACGTGGTGACCCAATGGGCTCTCATGGAACGTCGCGCGAAGCTCTCGATAGAGTTTGGCGCCGGCTCGATTCTCCCGTGGCTCACGCGGAGAGCCAGGCGCCCTACAGGACGTGCACACGTGAAGGACGGATGAACGACAGGTGCCCTGAGCAATCGGCGGCCCTTTCGCCAAGACCGAAGAGGCAGTCTCGGTCATGCTGACTCCTTTGCCAGGCGCCGGGTGACCTCAGCCCGGGCGGTGATAACAATCTGTGTCACGCGACTGTCAGTCCCGGCGTTCGAAGGCTGCGCCGAGCCTCACGATGCCAGCGCCCGCGCGAGCGTCGTCGCGTTGTGCCGCATCATGTCGAGGTAGGTGGGGGCCGGGCCGTCCGGGCCGGACAGCGCGCCGGGATAGAGCGTGCCGCCTATGACGGTGCCCGTCTCGTCGGCGATTCGTTTCAGGAGGCGGGGGTCCGCAACGTTCTCGATGAAGACGGCCCGAATGCCCTGTTCCCGAATCTGCCGGACCAGACGGACAACATCGTGCGCGGAGGACTCCGACTCGGTGCTGAGCCCCTGCGGTGCGAGGAAGGTCAGCCCATAGTCGCGACCGAAATACTGAAACGCGTCGTGGGAGGTAACGATGGTCCGACTCCCGACGGGAAGCCCGGCAACAATCCTGCTGATTTCCGAGTCGAGGGCCTCAAGCTCATTCACGTAGGCCTCACGATTGCGGTAGAACGCGCTGGCGTTCCCTGGATCGGCCTTGGCCAGCGCCGCGGTGATGCTGTCCACGTACACTGCGGCATTGCCGAGGCTCTGCCATGCATGGGGGTCGAGGGCGCCGTGATCATGGCCGTCGTGATCATCGCCCTCGGTGTGCGTGCCGTGGCCGGCTTCGCCGTCGCGAGCGTGCGTGTTGGCGCCGTGCTCGTAAGTCATCGGCTCGATGCCGTCGGTTGCCACCACCTGGACACCGCGGAAGTCCGAAGCCTCGATCAGGCGATCCAGCCAACCTTCAAACTGCAACCCGTTGACGACAAGGATTTCCGCCTCGCTGATGGCGCGCGCATCGGCCGGGGTCGGCTGGTACACATGCGTATCCCCGTCGGGGCCGACGAGCGTCGTGACCGCGACGTGCTCGCCACCGATCTGCTTCACCATGTCGCCGAGGATCGAGAAGGTGGCGACCACCGGGATCGGGCCGTC
>JAPPED010000021.1 GCA_028824295.1 Rhodospirillales bacterium
GCCCTCGCCGGTGTTGGACTTGCCGCCGATGCGGTTCATGGCGATGGCCAGCGTCGTGTGCGCCTCCCGGGAAATCGACCCGAACGACATGGCGCCCGTCGCGAATCGCTTGACGATGTCGGCGGCCGGCTCCACCTCGTCGAGCGGAATCGCGCCGGCGGGCCGGAACGTGAACAGGCCGCGGAGCGTTCTGGCGCGCTCCGCCTGGCTGTTAGCCGCCGCCGAGAACGCGTCGTAGCGATCCTGGGCATCGGTGCGCACGGCATGCTGGAGGTCCGCCACGGTATCCGGGGTCCACATGTGCTCTTCGCCCCGCAGGCGGAACGCATATTCGCCCCCGGCCTCCAGCGCGTCGCGGAGCACCGCCGCATTGCCGAATGCGGCCCGGTGGCGGGCCACCGTCTCGGCCGCGATCACCGGCAGGTCCACACCCTCGACAGCGGTAGCCGTGCCCGGGAAGTACTCGTCGACAAATCCGCTCGCGAGCCCCACTGCATCGAAGATCTGGGCCCCGCAGTAGGACTGGTACGTGGAGATGCCCATCTTCGACATCACCTTGAGAATGCCCTTGCCAACGGCGGTGATGTACGCCGCGCTGGCCTCCTCCGCGGAGACGTCCCCTGGCAGCAGGTCGCACACGCCCGCCAATGTCTCGAAGGCCAGGTAGGGGTTGACAGCTTCGGCGCCGTAGCCGGCCAGCACGCAGAAGTGATGGACCTCGCGGGCCTCGCCGGTCTCGACGAGGAGACCCGTCGACGTCCGCAGGCCGCGCCGGATCAGGTGACTGTGCACAGCGCTCGTCGCAAGCAGCGCGGGTACCGGGATCCGATCGGGCCCCACTGCCCGGTCGGAGAGCACCAGCACGGTGATCCCGGCGCGCACCTGCTGCTCGGCATTGCCTCGCAGCTCCGCAAGCGCATCGGCAAGACCCGCTTCACCCGCCGCCGCATCAAACGTCATGTCGAGGACTGCGACCCGGAGGCCGGTCTCGTTGTCGGCACCGAGCGCCGTGATCCGAGCGAGCTCCGCGTCGGTGAGTATCGGCTGCTCCAGGCGAATCCGCCGCGTCGCGTCCGGTTCGCCCAGGCCGAGCAGGTTGGGCCGCGGACCGACAAACGTGATCAGCGACATCACCATCTGCTCGCGGATGGGGTCAATCGCGGGGTTGGTGACTTGTGCGAAGTTCTGCTTGAAGTACTGGTAGAGGAGCTTCGCACGACCCGACAATGCTGCGAGCGGGGTGTCGGTCCCCATCGATCCTACGGCTTCGGCTCCCGTGGCGGCCATCGGCATCATCAGGAAGCTGAGGTCCTCCTGCGTGTAGCCGAAGGTTTGCTGCCGGTCGAGGCGCGCCACGTTGGTGGGGGCCGGCGGGATGCCGGTCGGCAATTCGGACAGCCGGAGCGTGCTCGCCGCCACCTCGGCCGCCCAGTTGGCCATCCCCGCCAGGGCGTCCTTCACCTCGTCGTTGCCGACAATCCGCCCCTCTTCGAGGTCGAGCAGCAAAATGCGGCCCGGCTCCAGACGCCGGCTCGCGATGACGTCGCGCTCAGGAATCGCGAGCACGCCGGCCTCGGACGCGAGGATCACGCGGTCGTCACGGGTTACCACATAGCGCGACGGCCGGAGGCCGTTACGATCAAGCAGGCCGCCGATCTGTCGGCCATCGGTAAACGCCAGTGCAGCGGGACCGTCCCACGGTTCCATCAGAACCGCGTGGCGCTCGTAGAACGCACGGCGGCCAGGGGACATCCCGGGGTGCCCCTGCCAGGCTTCGGGTACCAGCAGCGCCAGCGCGTGGCTCAGCGAGTAGCCGCCCGCCAGCAGGAACTCCAGTGCATTGTCGAGGCAGGCCGAATCGGACTGCCCTTCGGAGATGAGCGGCCAGATCGTTTCCAGATCCTTGCCGAGAAGGTGCGAGCGCAGCGCGTGCCGGCGCGCTGCCATCCAGTTGCAGTTCCCGCGCACCGTGTTGATCTCGCCGTTGTGGCAAAGCATTCGGAACGGCTGCGCCAGCTGCCATGAGGGAAACGTATTCGTCGAAAAACGCTGGTGAACCAGCGCCAGGGCGCTGGCGGTGCGAGGATCCTGAAGGTCGAGATAGTACGGACCCAGCGCGTCCGGCAGCATCATGCCCTTGTAACAGATGGTCCGAGAGGACATCGACACGACATAGAAGCTGTCGCAGTCCGGTCCGAAGGTTCGCACCGCGTTACTGAGCTGCTTGCGCGCGATGAACAGGCGGCGTTCGAGCGTGTCCTGGTCGCCCTCCTCGGTAAGGCCGACAAACACCTGACGGGCCAGCGGCTCGCCGGCCCGGATGACGTCCGACAGCACCGAACGGTCGACCGGCACGTCGCGCCACCCGAACACCGTCAGGCCGTTGCGCCGAAGCGCGGCCTCGGTCTCCTCTTCGCAGCGCGTCCGGGCCGCACCCTGGCGCGGAAGGAAAATCTGCCCAACGCCGTAGGGACCGTCCGGAAGTGTGAACCCCGCCTCTGCGGTGGCAGCGCGGAACAGGGCATCGGGTACCTGCATCAACAGCCCGACCCCATCTCCGACCGTTGGATCGGCGCCGACGGCACCCCGGTGTGTCAGGTTGACCACCAGTTCGAGACCCTGCGCGATGATCGCCGCACTCGGCCGGCCCTTGAGATCGGCGACAAAGCCGATCCCGCACGAATCGTGCTCGTTCGCCGGGTCGTACAGCCCTTGCCGAACGGGTGCCTTGGCGAGGAATCGTCGATGCATCAGCAGTCCTCGGACGTCAACCATGTGGTGCCGGCACGGCGCGGCCCGACGTTCCGGGCGCGAGCCGTAGCGCAGCGCTGGCCCGGCATCGGCACCGCCGCGGCGCCAACCGCAGGACCGGGTCAGAAACTGCGGAAAGTCACCCGGAGCGGCAGACTGCGCGGGCGAACAGGGGCGGGCAGTGCGCGCGCCGGCGGTGTCGCGCGAAACCCGCAAGCTTCGCCTGGTCGGTTCCGGGCGAGCACCATCAGTTTCGCGGTCACAATAGCAAAGTCGTGCCGCTGCGCGACCTTGGCGGCCGCGATGGCGGGTGCAGCCTCAGTAGGCTTCCTCGGCCAAGAGGTGCGCCAATCCATTGCGCCCGCGTGATCGCCACATGTCCAGGAGCTCCTCGGCGGGCGTGGCTCCTCGTTCGATAATGGTCGCCAGGACGTCGAGAAAACCGCTCTCGTCATCGCCTGCCGCGTTGCGCCGTGCCCGTCGCTTCAGTCCGCCACGCGCTATTTCGAGGAGGTCGGCCGCCACCGCAAGCAGCGGCCGGCCACCGATTTCCGAGCTCAGCCCCCATCGCGGCGCCTCCAGAAACAGGCTCTCGCGGTCCTCCGGGCCCCACTCTCGGACCAGGTCCTCGGCCTCGGCAAGGGCCGTCGCGTCGTACAGGACGCCTGTCCAAAGCGCCGGCAACGCGCACAGCCGTTTCCACGGTCCCGCATCCGCGCTGCGCATCTCGAGGAACCGCTTGAGGCGAGTTTCGGTGAAGATCGTCGTGAGATGATCTTCCCAGTCGCGGAGCGTGGGACGTTCACCGGGCAGGTGGTCGAGCCGTCCCTCGAGAAATCGGCGGAACGGAATCCCGGCGACGTCGATGTAGCGCCCATCCCGGTACACGAAGTACATGGGTACATCGAGCGCGTACTCGGTCCAGCGCTCGAACCCCATGCCGGGCTCGAAGACGAACTCCGGAATCCCGCAGCGGTCCGGGTCCGTGTCCGACCAGGCGTGACTGCGCCAACTGAGGAAACCGGAGCGCTGGCCCTCGCGAAACGGCGAGTTGGCGAGCATGGCCGCAAGGATGGGCTGCAGCGCCAGGGCGGTGCGGAATTTCCGGACCATGTCGCGCTCGTCCGAAAAGTCGAGGTTCACCTGGACCGTGGCCGTGTTCATCATCATGTCGAGGCCGAGCCCACCGCGTGTCGGCATGTATCTCCGCATGATCCCGTAGCGCCCCTTCGGCATGAGGGGGGCCTCGTCCACCGGGGTCAGCGGGTCCGACCCGATCCCCACGAACAGCAACCCCAGTGCATCGCCGATGGTCCGGAGCTCATAGAGGTGATCGTTGATCTCTTCGCACGTCTCGTGCAGGGTCGAGAGTGGCGCACCGGAGAGTTCCACCTGCCCGCCAGGCTCCAGCGTGACGGACTGTCGCCCCTGGCGCAGTCCCACGACCTGGCCGGCCTCCTCGACGCGTTCCCATCCGCCTGCCGTCAAACGCTCCAGCACCGCCCGGATGCCGGCGGGTCCGTGGTAGGGAGCGCGATGGAGGTGCTTGGCGGCGAACACGAACTTCTCGTGCTCGGTCCCGATCCGCCAGTCCGCCGGCGCCTTGCAGCCAGCCTCGAGCCACTCCACGAGTTCCCGTACATGGCCGACCGCCGGAGCGGGCGAAGGCGTTTCGACCATAGGTTCCTGCGGATTGGGGAGTTCAGGCGGGTCCGGCGATACCGGAACGGGGCAAATGCGTTGCGCCAGCTCATCGCAGTATTGCGCATTTGGCCCCATGGGCAAGAAGGGACGGAATCTACGCGCGCCTCGGGTGCAGCGCAGTTGACGATCCGATCACGTCTCCGAAAGGTGCTGCACGAGCGCCACCGCCGCGCAGGCCGCCGCTTCAGGCGAAAACAGCCGCGGACCCACCGTGACGTGACGCGGCGCGAGGCCAGACGCGCCAAGCACCTGCCGGTCCGACACCGGAAACCCGGATCTCGGTCCGACCAGAAGGGCAGTCCTTCCGGCGGGTAGATCACGGCAGGCTTCCACCAGGAACGGTGTCTCCCGCGACTCGTCCAGGACGATCAGGATCCGGTCCGCCCGCCGCACCTGCCCGAGTGCCACCGCAAGCGGGGTCCAGGGCACGATGTCGGGCACCGACGAGCGGGCGCTTCGCTGCACGGCGTCCAGGACGGCTTCGCCGGCTGCCCTAAGGTCCAGATCTGGGACGTCGCCGGTGCCCGGAGCGATACAGACGATCCGCTCCACGCCCCACTCGCTGACATAACGGAGCGCCGGGATTGATTCGGCCGTGGGCGTGCACAGCAGCCAGCACCCGCCCGTCTCCTGCCCCTTCGCCATCACCTTCCCTCCGGTTACCCGACCCGGTGCAGGCGCGTGCTCCGAGGAAGCGCGCTGCAGGTCGGCATGCGGTTCCGCCTCCAGCACAAAGGATGGCCTCCCGGCCAACGGCTTGCACAGTGCCCGCCGGCACCCTACGCATGCAGCCATGGCTCCTGCAAACAGTCGCCCCGTCTCACTTCTCGCCGATCTCGTGGCACTCGGGCGATACGACCGCCCCATCGGGATCTGGCTCCTGGCATGGCCGTGCGCATGGGGAGTTGCCCTGGCACGGCCGGCGCCGACCGACCTCGCCGTTCTCTGCGTCATCCTACTCGCGGGCTCCGCGCTCGCCCGGGCCGGCGGCTGTGCCTGGAACGATCTCGTCGATCGGGATCTGGACTCTTCGGTCGAGCGCACCCGCAACCGGCCGCTGGCTGCAGGCCGGATCGGGCCCCGCGCAGCGCTCGCCTTCATCGCAGCCCACCTGGCATTGGCGGCATCCCTGCTGGTGTTGCTTCCGGCGACGGCGGTGTGGCTCGTGCCTGCCTCACTGCCGCTGGTGCTGTTGTATCCGCTGGCGAAGCGGTTCATCTGGTGGCCGCAGGTCTGGCTGGGATTCACGTTCAACTGGGGCGCTCTGGTCGGCTGGTCCGCTGCCACAGGCGGCTGGCCGGGGGCTGCGGCGCTGCTGCTGTACGCCGGCTGCATCGTCTGGACCGTCGGTTATGACACGCTGTACGCCTATCAAGACCGCGCCGGCGACGCGGCGGCGGGCATCCGTTCGGCCGCCGTTCGGCTCGGCCGCCGCGGGCGCGGGTTCGTGGCAATCGCCTACGCCGTCACGGTGGCCGTGTTCGCGGTTACCCTCGCGGCGACCGGAGCCGGCGCGCCAGCCTGGCTGGGACTCGCAGGCTTTGGCATCGTGTCGATCTGGTACTCCGCCACCGTGGATCTGGAGGACCCGGTTTCCTGTGGGAGCGCGTTCCGGGGAGCGCACCGCGCCGCGCTGGTGTGGTTCGTGGGTCTTGCGGCAGACCTGGCGCTCACTGGCAGCGAGATCGTCAGATAAAGGCGAATTCTCCCTGTGCCGGCACACGGCGGAACTGCGTCGTGTCAAGGTCCGGCATCCGATCGTCCAGACCGTGACGCCGCAGCGCCGCGCCAAACCGAGCCCGAATCAACTCCGCGTAGGGGCCGGTACCGCGCTGTCGGATCCCGAATTCCGACTGATACAAGGCTCCTCCGCGGGTCTCGCGCACCAAAGCGAGTACCCTTTTCGCCGCGCCGGGGACGTGCGCGTGCAGCCACTCCTCGAACAGTTCTGCAACCTCGCGCGGCAGCCGGAGCAGCACATAGCGAGCCGAATCGGCGCCGGCGTCAGCCGCCGCGGCGACCAAGCGCTCGATCTCCATGTCGGTGAGGCCGGGAATGACCGGTGCGTTCATGACCACCACGGGAATGCCAGCATCATGCAACTGCGCTACGGCTTCGAGTCGACGCGCCGGCGTGCTGGCCCTCGGCTCCATGCGGTTGGCCAGCCGATGGTCAAGCGTCGTGATTGAGACCAACACGCGCACAAGTTTCATGGCGGCGAGTTCCTGCAGCAGTTCCAGATCACGGAGTACGCGCGCCGACTTGGTGACGATGCTGACCGGGTGCCGATGGTCTCGCAGGCATTCGAGAATGCGGCGCGTGAGCCGAAGCTTCTGCTCCGCGGGCTGGTACGGATCGGTATTGGCTCCAAGCGAGATCATGGCCGGCGTGTAGCCACGCTTCGCGAACGTCTCGCGCAACCGCTCCGGCGTTGCTTCCTTGGCGAAGATGCGAGTCTCAAAGTCAATACCGGGGGACAAACCGAGGAACGCGTGCGTCGGGCGCGCGTAGCAGTAGATGCAGCCGTGCTCGCAACCCTGGTACGGATTCACCGAGCGGTCAAAGCCGATATCCGGCGACCGGTTCCAGGTCAATCCTTCTCGGGTTTCGCTGGGTGAGATGGTCGTCGCGACCGTCGCTGGTGGCGGGCACTCCGCGAGGGCTATCTCGTCGACCTCGCGGACGTGAGCCTCGAACCGCCCGGTGCGGTTGCTGACTGCCCCGCGACCGCGCCGCCTCCCGGGGAGATCGCTCGGGGGCGCGAACCGTATACCGGCGCCGGGTCCGTGCTTGGCCATTACTGCATAGTAGCAGAAGTTGGACCCAAGGAAAGATCATAAATGGAACATATCTGGTTCATGCGGACCTGATCGTGCTCTCCGGAGCTCCCCTGTCCGACCCAGGGCGCGCGATTGCAGATCGCCCGGGTCCGGCGCTATACGAGGACCAGCGGCGCGTTCCCGCAGGGCTCGGAGGCGAAGCGGCCTTGCGTCATGGGCGGTTCCGCCGGGCCGTCGATCCAGGCCTGCGGGGCGTCTCCCGGGGGGACCGTGCCGGCGTTGGCGGCCCATCACTGCGCGAGGGGCCGAATTCCACTGATAGGAGTGCGCCGTGCCGGTCATTCGCCACCCGCTCGGAGAGCCGATCGCCGATCTTTCCGTTGTGATTCCCACGCTCGAATCTTCGGAGAGTCTGGCACCACTGCTTCATTGCCTGGCCGGAGTAGCATCGGACATCTGCGTGGTGGACGGACACTCGCATGATCGGGCCGCCACGGCTGCATGCGCACACACCCACGGAGCACGGTTCGCCACCGCGTCCCGGGGTCGGGGTACCCAGATCCGCGCGGGCTGCAGCCTGACGTCGCGAGCGTGGATCCTCATCCTGCATGCGGATTCATCGCTTCCCCCGGAATGGGCCGACGAGGCCCGAGCATTCATCACCGCCCCGCGACGCGGCCGCCACGCCGCCTGCTTTCGGCTGGCGTTCGACGAGGATTCGCGGCCGGCCCGGAGAACCGCGGCTCTGGCCAACATCCGTACCAGGCTGTTCGCACTCCCGTACGGCGACCAAGGTCTCCTGATCCCGCGCCTGCTGCTTGAGGAAATCGGCGGTTATCGCGAGCTGCCGATCATGGAGGATGTGGACATCGTGCGTCGGATCGGCCGGCGCCGGCTCCATCTCTTGCGTACGGCGATCCGCACGTCCGGCGCACGGTACCGGCGCGACGGATGGCTCCGGCGGAGCCTGCGGAACCTCTTCTGCCTGGCGCTCTGGTTCGGCGGCATGTCGCCCGAACGTATTCGCAGATTCTATGAAACTGCCGATCGTGAAGCTGCGGCGCGTCAATCGCAGTGATGTCCTTCGTTGCTATCGTTGCACGACCTCGTGGCGGTCGGATCACACGAAGGGAGACCTTCCATGCTTAAGCGAATCAGCGGAATCTTTCTTCTCGCGTTGGCGGTCGTGCTGGCCGTCCACACTGTTGTCGAACCGCTCTATCACACTTCCAGCGAGGCGCAGCCCTACAGCCCGTTCTGGAATATCCTGAACCCCCTCATGGTGCTGGGACTCGCGCTGGGTCTCTTCTACTCCTACGGCCGAAAACGGCAGGTGGACCTGGAATCCGACAGCGGGCCGGTGACACGCGAGTTCCTGGTGGCCAACATTCAGTTCTTCGGGTTCGGGTTCGTCAGCATCCTGATGCTCTGGAACTGGTTCGACCTCCTCTCGCCGGCATTTACTGCAATCGGAGCGGACACCACTTCTCTGGTCTGGATCGTGATCGACGCGACATTGCCGCTGCTGTCGGGATCGATGGCGGTGTTTCTCTTGCGGAGCGAAGCGACCGGGTAGCTTCGCGGTCGTCGTAAAGGGGGGGCTTCGGCCCCGAATCCGCGACTGCCGGGCGCCAGCAGCTTGATCTGATCAGCGCGCTGGGGCGCGCGGTCGTGCAGCGCAACTGCGCGTAGCAGAAGCCGCCCGGGTGCCAGGATTGCAAGAAAGAGCCTCCTGTTCCCGGGTGACGTTGATGGTTGCCAAACGCATGGGCTGTAGCGGCGCCTTGCCGCTCAGCCTCTACGTTGAACGGCCGGTTCCAGTTATCAACAACCTTGGGGACAGCCGGGGGGCTGGGCGTGGGCTGCGACCATGGTCCCGACCGCGAGCAAGTTTGGACGCAACGGCCTCCCGAGCTCTTGGATGCTCTCTTGCGGCTTCCTGACCCTGCTCTTGGGGCCTCAGCCGTTCCGCCCCGGACCCAGTGTGCATCGAGACCTGGGCATTGCGCGCTTCTGCGGCTTACGAGGACGAGGCACAGATTTCCGGCGCCACATAATCAAGGCCCATGAGCCGGAAATAGTTCTCCCCGAGCGCAATGTTCCGGAAGGCGGCATCGTCGAGATGGGCAAGAATACGGCTGGTGACGTCCAATTCCGCCCGGTAGATGTCGAAGTTCTTGTTGGCGGACGCGACGAAATCGGTGCCGGGCAGGATGCGATCCGAATGGGCGTTGAGAAACGGGATGTATCGGTCGCGGAGCCCCGGGTCCGAGAACACGTTGTCGTCGATCACGCGCCAGGAGATGTCCACCATCAGATTGGGATAGCGGTCCAACAGCGATTCGAGAATCCCGATGTGCATGTCAGGATCAATCGCGACGAGCTCGCGCGACAGTCCGAGGTGCATCCAGACGATCTTGTTGTGGGGGTACAGCCGCAGCACCTCCTCAATCCAAGGCAGGTACTGGGTCGGATCGGCGTCATTGCCAAGATCCGAGTGAATCGCGAGGGGCATGCCGCGGAACCGCAGTACCGCCATGAACGGAGCCCAGCGCGGAATGGTCGTCAACGGGACCACCGCGTGAAAGTTCCCGAACAGCGCCTGCTTCACCAGGTTCACCTCGCCCATCCAGCTGAAGACGCCCGGAAACTCCTGATCCAGCAGACGCATCCCGACCAGCACCGAATCGGGTTTCTCCAGATCGGGAAACGTCATGGACATGGTGAGGTGCACTGCATCCGACCCGCTCAAGACGAAGTTCATGGCATTCATGAAGTCGTTCTTCATCGTCGGACTTACCAGCGTGCCGACGCAGTCCAAGTAGTACGTACAGTCCGAATTCACCGGCAGCATCTGTCCGATTCCGTACACATTGGCGAACAGAACGCCGGTGTTCTCGAGGTACTGCACCACCTCATCGAACGGGAGGGCCGGACCGCCAAACGGGCGAAAGTGCAAGTGGCTGTCGACGACCGCCGTGTACGGCTGGCTGGCGCGGTTGTAGCAGGCAGTATCCTCACCCTGAAACGCATCGAGCGTCAACATCGATGCTGCGGGTTGCGACTCGCCCAGCATGGGCGGCAGCGCTGCGCAACCCGCGAGACCGGTCAGACTGGCCGCGAGCAGGGCGGCGTGCAGCGTTTTCCTGTGCATCGATCTTGTTTCCCTGAAACTGCAGGCGGTGCCTGTCCATGTGACGACGCTCCCACGCCGTCGGCATTGAAGCTAGCGCTTCCGGGCGAAAAGTCAGCCTGAAACTTCAGGGCATGCACGGAGCCCCGAGCGAAAGCCCGTCGCGCGAAGCCAATGCGCGCCACCGCTTGCCAGAAGCCTGGATCGGGGAAGCTGCGGGGCCCGTGCCCGAAGCCGCTAGGCGGTTCGCGGATGCCGTTTCGGCGCCGCGCAATGATGGGGCAACCGGCGCGCCGGTAGAGTCCGCCGGACGCGAGCTGCCCGCAGCGCGTTGCCGCCGCGTCCGGATATGCCGATGACCACCCGGTTGAGACCGATGCATCAACGAGTCAGGCGGCACCTGCGGCCGCCCCGGAGCGGGTTGCCTCGCTCCGTCCCGAAGGCCCGCTCCACCCTACGGCCGACTGTCCTGGTGTTCGCCCGTCAGCCGGTGATCGGCACCGTAAAGACGCGGCTTGCCGCCGATATCGGCAGGGTGGAAGCCCTGCGCTTCTACCGCGCGACGCTCGCCGGGCTGCTTCGTCGCCTTGCGTCCGATCGCACCTGGCGCACGATCCTGGCGGTCACGCCGGATCGTGCGTGCCGCGCCATGGCGCGAACCTTTCGCGTCCCGGTCGTGCCGCAGGGTGCAGGCGATCTGGGCATGCGGATGCGCCGGGTGGCCGGCAGTCAGCCGGGACCAGCGCTGATCGTCGGCAGCGACGTTCCTGACCTGAAGGCCAGTCACCTCCGAGCGGCACTGGCAGCGCTGCGCCGACACGACTTCGTCTTCGGCCCGGCTGCCGACGGCGGGTACTGGCTGGCGGGCTTCGGCAACCGCCGGCCCGCCGGCCCCGCCATGCTCAACGTCCGCTGGTCGACGTCCGCCGCCCTCGCAGACACTGTCCGTTCCGCCGGGCCACGCGCGCGGGTTCATGTGCTTGCGGACGTCCTAGACGACGTCGACGACGGCGGCGGATACGCACGTCACCAGGCGCTCCGTTCGTGCTGCCGCCAGCGCGGACACCGCGCGAGCTCCGCAGCCTGACTCCGTTCCGATCCCGGTTGCCGATCCCCGCGAACACTGGCCGCCGTCCAGCCCATATACTGTGTGCGGATCACTTCCCCGCGGAGTCCGACCATGGTTGCAACTGCGGAACCGGTGCGCCCCGCTCCGATGCTCTTGAGGCGTGACGACGACGGCGTGTGTGTGCTCACGCTGAATCGTCCCGAAGCCCGGAACGCCCTGTCCGACGATCTGATGCTTCACCTGCAGGCGGAGCTCGATGCCACCGCGCAGGACGAAAGCGTCAAGGTCCTCGTCATCGAAGGAGTCGGACCCGCGTTCTGTGCCGGTCACGACCTGCGCGAGATTCGGGCCAACCCGGGCCGGGATGCCTACGAGAAGCTGTTCGCGACATGCGCCCGGCTCATGCTGTCCGTCACGCGCCATCCGCGCCCGGTCATCGCCAAGGTCGCGGGCATTGCCACTGCCGCGGGGTGTCAACTGGTGGCGTCCTGCGACCTCGTGGTCGCGTCGCGGGAAGCCCGCTTTGCGACCCCCGGGGTGAACATCGGCCTCTTCTGCTCGACGCCCATGGTGGCCCTGTCCCGTTCGGTCGGCCGGAAGCAGGCCATGGAGATGCTGCTCACCGGAGAGATGATCGGTGCCGAAACGGCGCGCACATTCGGTCTGGTCAATCGCGTGGTTGAGCCGGACAACCTTGACGCGACGACGATGGATCTCGCCCGCAAGATCGCCGCGAAGTCGCCGCTGACCCTGAGAATTGGCAAGGAGGCGTTCTACCGGCAGGCCGAACTACCCATCGACGACGCCTACGCCTACGCCAGTGAAGTCATGACGCAAAACATGCTGGCCCGGGACGCCGAAGAGGGAATCGATGCGTTCCTGTCCAAGCGCACCCCGGTCTGGACGGGGAGCTGAAGGCACTTTGGAACCGATTCCCTACCCCGACTCCTACCTGCGCTCGATCCTCGAGCGGACGCGCGTGATCGCGATGGTCGGCGCCAGCACGAACATTCGCCGACCGAGCTACTTCGCCTTCAAGTACCTCCGCGAGCGCGGTTATCGCGTCATTCCGGTCAATCCGCCGGCCGCAGGGACGGACCTCCTTGGTGAAACGGTGATGGCAGATCTGGAATCCATCGACGTACCCGTCGACATGGTTGACGTCTTCCGCCGCTCCGAAGAGGCATTGGCGATCACCGAGTCGGCAATCCGCATTGGTGCGAAGACGGTCTGGATGCAGCTCGGGATCCGGAACGACGAGGCGGCGGCGCGCGCCAAGGCCGCCGGGCTGGATGTGGTCATGAACCGCTGCCCCAAGATCGAATACGGCCGGCTGAACGGGGAGCTGGGCTGGGGCGGCATCAACTCGGGGCTGTTTTCCAACCGGCGGCGGCCACTGCGAGCCCGGACGAAACTGACATGAGCGACTCGGACACGCCGCGGGAGTTCGGCTTCGAGACCCGCGCGGTGCATGCAGGCGCCGCACCGGATCCCCACACCGGGGCCAGAACCACGCCGATATTCCAGTCGGTCGGCTTCGTGTTCGACGACGTGGACCACGCCCAGTCGCTCTTCAACCTTCAGGACTTCGGGTTCATCTACGGGCGCCTCACCAACCCGACGGTCTCCGTGCTCGAGGAACGTGTGGCCAACCTGGAGGGTGGTCGCGGGGCGGTCGCGTGCGCTTCCGGGCACGCCGCCCAGCAACTCGCGCTCTACCCGCTGATGGAGTCCGGCGACGAGATCATCGCCAGCCGGTACCTCTATGGCGGCTCGATAACCCAGTTCACCCACACCTTCCGACGGTTCGGCTGGCAGGTGACGTTCGTCGACCCCGCCGACGAGGAAGCGGTCAAGGCGGCCATCACGGATCGGACCAAGTGCCTGTTCGTCGAGAGCCTAGCCAATCCCGGCGGGATCATCGTCGACGTGGAGCGGATGGCCGACATTGCTCACGAGCACGGGATCCCGTTGATGGTCGACAACACGCTCGCAACCCCCTGGCTGCACCGTCCGTTCGACCACGGTGCGGACATCGTGGTGCACTCGCTGACCAAGTTCATGGGAGGACACGGCAACTCGCTGGGCGGCGTCATCGTTGAGTCGGGAAAATTTGACTGGTTTGCAAGCGGCCGGTTCCCGGCAATGACCGAACCGACACCGTCGTACCATGGGCTTCGCTTCGCGGAGACCTTCGGTGACTTCGGCTACACCATGAAAGTCCGGGCCGACGCGCTTCGTGACCTGGGTCCCGCGTTGTCGCCGCAGAACGCCTTCTACATCCTCACGGGCATCGAGACGCTGCCGATCAGGATGGAGCGGCACGTGGCGAACGCGCAAACCGTCGCCGAATACCTCGAGCAACACCCGGCCGTCGCCTGGGTGAGTTATGCCGGGCTGCCTTCAAGTCCGTATGCCGAGCTGGCCGCTAAGTACTTCCCCAAGGGACCGGGCGCGGTCTTCACGTTCGGGGTGCGCGGTGGCTACGACGCCGGCGTTCGGCTCGTCGAGAACGTCCAGATCTTCTCGCATCTCGCCAACATTGGCGACACCCGGAGCCTGGTCATCCATCCTGCTTCCACGACGCACAACCAGCTGACGGATGAGCAGAAAACCGCCGCCGGCGCGGGACCGGACGTGGTCCGGCTCTCCGTCGGCCTGGAAACCGCGAGCGACCTCATCCACGATCTCGACCAGGCGCTGGGCAACGCCTGAGGCTTGCTTCGGGCCGCCGGCGGTAGGCCTCCGCAGGCGGGCAGCAAGGCAGATCAGTTGGCGACGCTGATCGACAATTCCTTCCAGACGGCCTGGAGCGCGGACACCAGGTCCGCGATATCGGCATCGGTGTGGAGGGGCGTCGGCGTGAGGCGCAACCGCTCGCTGCCCCGCGCGACGGTCGGGTAGTTGATCGGCTGGACATAGATCTGGTAACGGTCGAGCAGCAGGTCCGTCGCCCGCTTGCAGATCACCGGATCGCCGACCAGCACCGGGACAATGTGCGAAGCGGAGGGCATGACGGGAAGGCCTGACTCCGCCAACGCCTGCTTCAGGGCGGCGACACGTTCCCGATGCAGGCGGCGCTCGACGTCGCTCGACTTCAGGTGCCGGACGCTGGCCAGCGCACCGGCGGCGACCGCCGGCGGCAGGGCTGTCGTGAAAATGAATCCCGGCGCATACGAACGGATGAAATCGACCACAGCGGCGGAGCCTGCGATGTAACCCCCGACCACGCCAAACGCCTTGGCCAGCGTGCCCTGGATGACCGTGATGCGATCCATCACGCCGTCGCGGGCCGCCACCCCGGCGCCGCGCGCCCCGTACATCCCAACAGCATGTACCTCATCGAGGTAGCTCATCGCGCCGTACCTGGCGGCGAGGTCGCAGAATGCCCCGATGGGTGCGATGTCGCCGTCCATTGAATACACCGACTCAAAGACGATGACCTTGGGACGCTCGGGGTCCGCCGCACGCAGCTTTTCCTCGAGGTCTGCCGGGTCGTTGTGACGAAAGATCCGCTTCTCGGTCATGGCGTGCCGGACACCGGCAATCATCGAGGCATGATTCGCCTCGTCGGAAAACAGGATGCAGCCCGGCAGGTGGCGCCCGATGGTGGACAGCGTGGCCTCGTTCGCCACGTAGCCGGACGTGAATAGAAGCGCCGCCTCCCGATCATGCAGGTCGGCAAGTTCCTGCTCCAGGAGCACGTGGCTGTGGGTCGTGCCGGAGATGTTGCGGGTCCCGCCTGCCCCGGCGCCGACCTCGTCGATCGCCTTCCGCATGGCGGACCGGACAACGTCGTGTTGTCCCATCCCCAGGTAGTCGTTGGAGCACCACACCGTGACAGGGGCGGCGCCACGTTCCGAATGCCGGACCGCGCGCGGAAAACGCCCGGCCTGCCGCTCCAGGTCGGCGAACACCCGGTACCGGCCTTCCGCCTTCAGATCGGCGATCCGATCGGAAAAAAACTGCTGGTAATCCATGTCGCAGTTTCCCGTCGCGAAGGCGGCCAGCCCTTCCAGCATGGGGCACCGCGCGCCACCCCTGACAGCAAGCACGAGCAGGCCTCGGTCCACGCCGGTAGACGCCCGGCCGCAAGATGGCCTATCGGCCCATCAGAACAGCAATGACGGTGAGGTGCCGCTAGGCCACCAACGTCTGCACACGAGCAAACGATGCCACATTCATACGCTAATGCAAGGAGCGTATCCCCTTCGGATCAGGCCGGCACGCCGACCGTCAGCCGCCCTCGGTCCTGCTCGGATACCCTTCTCCCGGCACGCCGCCGACAGTCTGTCGGAGGCTTCGTTGCCGCCAGCTACCTTGCCCGGCGCCAGCCGGCCGCAACCGCCTCTCGCTCCGAGCAAAACCACCTCTCTCCCTGTGTCGGATCAATGCGCGTGCGTTCATAGAAACGGCCGCCAGGAACATGGTAAATCCGTTCACCGCTCCGGCTGATGTTGCCCTTGATCCGGCAGTGCGGCCGCTGTGGGTCGGTCCGCTCGCCGGCATCCGCGAGCCGCCGGCCACGCCGCCACTCCCAGGGCGCCACGAACTTCCCTCGCCAGATTCCGCGACGGGCGGCCTCTGCCGCAGCCTCTTGGCCCGTGTAGTCCATCGCGTAGCGCCGATACGCCAACGCCCATCCCTCGGCAACCATCCAGGCGTTCAGGTCGGTTGCGCCGATCCTGCAGACGGCCACGATCCGGCCATAACGATCAGTGTCCGTTTCCTCGCACTCGACGCGATGATCGGCAATGCGGGCGGCGAGGGCTAGCGAAGCCTCAGCTCCACAAGGCCACGTTTCCCCGTCCACCACGCACCGCTGGCGCCTTTCCGGGGCATCGACCCCGTGCAAACGGATGCGCTCGCCAGCGATTTCCAACGTGTCACCGTCCAAAACCGTGGGGTGCCCGCCAACGTCTGCGTGCGCCGGCCACGCGGCCAGCAACACCACCAAGAGTCCTCGAATCGTGAACAACATCCTGCTGTCCTCACTGGCCTGCAGCAGTACCCTCCGCTCGCGCGATCCGCGGCCAGCCGTGAACCTCCTACCAGAATGGTCGTGGCTTCTGGCGGCAGCGAATCCCGATAGTCCGGGAGCAGGCGGTACAGGAGACGCCAGCGGCGGCACGGTACGGACAACCCGCCGCCAGACGACTACGGTTCAGGTATCTGGCTGTCGGTTACATTATCCGTTCCTTCCGGGAATGCCTCTCAGGTTACGACCTGCGACCCCGCGGAAACCATGACTTCGGCCCCAGAGGGAAGAGCGAATGAGGCTTCGCATCGGCACCCGCAACTCCGACCTGGCGCGCGCACAGGCCGCCGGCATCGCGGCTCAACTTGCTGCGGCCGGACACGCCGCCGAACTGGTGCCGATCACAACTGCGGGCGATCAGTCCAGGGAACCGGTCTTCGCCGCCATCGGACCCCAAGGCGTTTTTGTGCGGGAGATCAGTCAGGCCCTGGTGGACGGCGCGATCGATCTCGCGGTGCATTCCTACAAGGACGTCCCCACCGGCAATCCCGACGAGCTGGTCATCGCGGCCGTGCCCGCGCGCCTCGATGCGGCAGATTGTCTGCTCATTCGCACCGGGCTTGCAGACCACGACGCCGGGTTCCTCCCGCTACCTGCCGGAGCCCGCGTGGGAACGTCCTCGGTGCGCCGACAGTCGTGGCTGAAACATCTTCGCGCAGACCTCAGGCCCGTGCCGCTGCGGGGCAACGTGCCCACCCGAGTCCGGCGCCTGCAGGAAGGCTCATATGATGCGATCGTGCTGGCCACGGCCGGCCTCGACCGCCTCCGGGCCCGCCATTCGCCCAGTCCGACGGCCCTGGACCTCACCGGCGTCGCCACCGTTCGCCTGGACCCGGAGCGGTTCGTACCGGCGCCAGCGCAGGGCGCGTTGGCACTGCAGTGCCGGCAAGACCGGGATGGCGTGCGGGCGGCACTGGCACCGCTCGACCATCCTGCCACCCGCGAAGCCATCGATGCCGAGCGGCTGCTGCTTGGTCGGCTGGAAGGCGGCTGCGAGCTGGCGTTCGGCGCCTATTGCCGCGCCGAGGGCACAGACTGCGTCATGCATGCGATGCTGGAGCGGGAAGGGCGGGTGTCGGTGGAGACGGGCCGGGGGCCCGAGCCGAGCCACGTGGCGGGTGAACTCTGGCGACTCCTGTGTTCGACCGGCGCCGGCGATCCGGCCACGGCCTGACCAGTTCCGAACGGGAATGCGTCGCCGCGACACCGCCATGATCGGACTTCAGCCAAAGCCCGGTGAGACGAAACCATGAAGCCGACACCGCGTCATCGGATTCTCCTCACGCGAACTCGGGAAGACTGTTCCGATTGGGCCGCTGAGATCGAGCGGCGCGGCGCGGTCCCGGTCGTCTTTCCGTGTATCCGGTGCCACGACATCGCGACCGCAGAACTCCGCGAGCAGCTGGCCCGGGAAGTGGCGCGAGCCCAGTGGATCGCGTTCACGTCCGGGCGCGGCGTGGACGCCTTCGCACGGCTTTACCCGGGACCCACGCCGCTTGCGCCGTCCATAAGGGTGGCGACCGTTGGCCCTGCCACGGGGCGGGAAGCGCGAGCCCGGCTCGGACGCGCGGCGGACCTGGTTGGAACCGGAGGAACGGCTGCCGCGATGGCCATGGAGCTGGTGCCGCGCCTGGAACCCGACGATCGGGTGCTGATCGCGGTCGCGCAGAACGCTGGACGCTCCCTGGAGGACGCGCTGGAGGACGCCGAACGCATCTACGTGCGGATCGAGCTCTACCGGACATCCCCGCTCGCTCCCCGCAGCGATCGAGTGGCGGTCTCGGAGCTCGGTGCGCGCAGCGTGTTCCTGGCCAGCCCGTCCGCCGTTACCGGCTTCTGCAATCAGGTACGTTTGGACGTGGCCCTAGATATCTTCACGATCGGCCCGGCCACGACACGGGCGGCACGGGCTGCCGGTCTCGACGTCACCGGAGAAGCAACCCGGCCCGGCCTGCCGGGCTTGATGGAGGCACTGCATTGCGCGAACTGAACATCACGCTTCCGGGCCGAGACCGGCCACGACGCCTGCGCCGGACCCGGGCTGTCCGGGACCTGGTCGCTGAAACGCACCTCTCACCCAACCAGTTCGTACTCCCGCACTTCGTCCTGCCGACGGATGGGGCCGAAGAGCCCGTGTCCGCCATGCCGGGCATCTCCTGCATGGGTGTGGAGCGGCTTCTGCCACAGGTGGAATCGGATCTCGCTCTCGGTATTCGCGCGGTACTGCTGTTCGGCCAACCTTCGCCGGGAACCAAGGCTCCCGACGGGCGGGCAGCAGCTGACGACGCTGGCGCTGTCCAGCGGGCGATCAAGCGACTGAAAGATGTGTTCGGAGACGAACTCGTGGTCATGACGGACGTCTGCCTCTGCGCATACACCGACCACGGCCATTGCGGACTGATCGAAGGGGGCGACGTCGATAATGACCTTTCGCTCCGTCCCCTGGTCGACACCGCGCTCAGTCATGCCAGCGCCGGAGCCGACATCGTGGCCCCTTCGGACATGATGGACGGACGGGTGGGCGCCATCCGGGATGCGCTGGATGCCGACGGGCACCAGGGAGTCGCGATCCTGGCCTATACGGCCAAGTACGCTTCCGCGTACTACGGGCCCTTTCGCGAGGCAGCCGATTCCGCACCGTCCGAAGGCGACCGGCAGGGCTACCAGATGGATTGCCGCAACGTCCTGGAGGCGATCCGCGAGGCGGAACTCGACGAGCAGGAAGGCGCGGACATGCTGATGGTGAAGCCAGCGCTTCCCTATCTCGACGTGATCTCGGCCATGCGCTCGGCCACGGCCAAGCCGCTCGCTGCGTACAACGTCTCCGGGGAGTATTCCGCCGTCAAGGCCGCCGCCGAACGCGGCTGGCTGGAGGAAGCCCGGGTCGTGCGCGAGAACTTCATGGCGATCGCCAGGGCAGGTGCGGACCTGATCATTACCTACCATTGCCGGGACGCGCTTCGGGAGAAGTGGTTGTGAGCGCCGGGTTTGCGGCACCGTGCGCGACGAGCGAGGGGGCGCGGCCTCGGCGGGAGGACCCGCGGTGACCGGTATTGCGGCTGCGCGCATAAACCCGGAAACGCGGACCCTGTTCGACCGCGCTCTTGACCGCGAGCCGACGCCGCGGCGACCGCTTTGGATCAACCGTCAGGCCGGTCGTTACCTGCCCGAGTACCGCAAGCTGCGGGAGCGGTACGGTTTCAAGGAACTTGCCGGCAGCGCGGAACTCGCAGCCGAGGTCACGCTGCAGCCAATCCGTCGATTCCCGCTGGATGCGGCCATCATCTTCGCCGACATCATGAGTCCTCTCCCCGCTCTCGGCATCGAGTTCGATTTCGCACCGGGACCGGTCGTGGCCGAGCCCATCCGGAGCGCAGCCGCCGTGGATGCCCTCCCGGAAGTCGATTCGAAGTCAGTCGCGCCCGAAGTCATCGACGCAATCGGGCTGGTCCGGCGGGAATTGCCTGCCGACACCGCGCTCCTCGGCTTTTGCGGCGCCCCCTGGACCTTGGCCGCGTATCTCGTTGAGGGCCGGGGGGTCAAGGATTTCCCGCTCCTCCGCGCGTTTGCGGCGGAGCAACCCCGAGCACTGGAGCGGCTTCTAGAACGTCTCTCCCGCCTGATGGCCGACTACCTGATTCGCCAGGGGCAGGCTGGTGTCAGCGCCATACAGGTCTTCGATTCCTGGGCTGGCCTGCTGCCGCGCGCGAGCTGGGAGCGGCTGGTCAGGCCGTATCTTGAATCCATGCTGCACGCTGTGGGCGAAGCGGGAATCCCGCGAATCCTGTTCGTCAACAATGCCCCTCATCTGGTGGAGGCCTATGCCGAGCTGCCGGCGGAGGGACTCGCCGTGGATTGGCGGATCGACCTCCGCGCGCTCCAGGAACGCCACGGCGACCGGCGCGCGGTGCAGGGCAACATCGATCCAGCCATCCTGACCGCAGGTCCCGAACCTACGCGGGCGGCGGCGGAGTCGCTTCTGGACGAAGTGCGCGCGCGCGGCCATATCGTCAATCTTGGCCACGGGGTGCTCCCGAACACGCCGGTTGAAAGCGTGGAAGCGCTTGTCCAGGCCGTTCGCCGGGAAGCGCAGTGATCGAAGAGCGACGCCGATGATTTCCACGGGCCGGAGTCCTCGTGCCGCAGGGGAACCGGGCAGGCGTCCGTCGCGACGGTCTGATCGACTGACCGCACCGGCCCAAGCGTGTTTGGAGCAGGCCAGCCGATGACCGAACCACAAGGACGCCAGCCGGGTGCTTCGTACGGACCTGAGCCCGTCGACATCAGCGAAAAGGGGAGGCGCGGGGCCACGCCCGTTTCCCTGGACCGACGGCTGTTCATGCGCTTCACGGCCTACGGCGGCTGCACCGATCCCGCTCCCGTGATCGATGCGCTCACGGACAGTGGCGTGACGGGAGCGCTGTACCTGGAGGTCGGAGACCCGACCGGCATCGGGCTCGCCGTCGTGAACGAAGACCCCGATTACTTCGTGACCGACTTTCGTTCCCTGCTGAACAACCCGCCATTTACGAAACTCACCCGGAAGGACGAGTTCGAAATGTTCGGCCGCACCTACTCCATCGGCTACGAGTCCGACTTGGAGCATGTGCTCTTCACCCGGCCGATTTCCCGCATCACGGACCCGAATTTGCACTGGGCGGTCTGGTACCCACTGCGGCGAGCCAAGGCATTCGCCGCGCTTGAAGCCGGTCATCAGCGGCAAATCCTCGCCGAACATGGTTCGCTCGGCCACCGCTTTGGATCGGCCGGCCTGGCCCACGACATCCGACTCGCCTGCCACGGCCTCGACAAGTACGACAACGATTTCGTCGTTGGATTGGTCGGGGCGGAGCTGCATCCGCTGTCTGCCGTCGTGCAGGCCATGCGCGGGACGGAGCAGACGTCGCAGTACCTGGACAGCCTGGGCCCGTTCTTTGTGGGGCGCGTCGCCTGGCAGGGACGCGGCACGAGTCCCGACGGTAGCCCAGGGTGAACAAATCGCCGTTCGCCGATCAAACGGCGAGGCAGTACGACGCGCTACTGATCGTTTCGTTCGGCGGGCCCGAGGGCATGGAGGACGTGGAACCGTTCCTCGACAACGTGCTCCAAGGCCTGAAGCTCTCCAATTCGGCGCGACGCCGGATTGATGACCGGTACCGGCGCTTCGGCGGCGTGAGCCCGATTGGCCAGCACACCCGGGATCTGGTGCGCGCAGTGCAGGACGAACTCGAGCGTTGCGGGCTGGCGTTGCCCGTATACCTAGGGAACCGCAACTGGCATCCGTTGCTGCCCGACACCCTTCGGACGATGGAGGCCGATGGAATTCGGCGCGCGGCCGTGTTTGTCACCAGCATCTTCGGTTCATACAGTGGCTGCAGACGCTACCGTGAGGACCTGCATCTTGCCGCGGACGGCCTGCAACAGGCTCCCACCATCGATCGACTTCGATATGGCTACAACCATCCCGGCTTCGTCGCGGCATTCGCGGACCAGGTGCGCTCCGCGCTCGCAGAAATTCCGGACGAGCGGAGGACAAGGACACCGATCCTGTTCACTGCGCACAGCCTGCCGGAAGCAGCAGCTCGAAACGCCCCGTACGTCGCCCAACTCCGGGAAGCCTGCAGGCTGGTCGCCCTGGCTCTCGGGGACCGTAACCCGCGCCGATGGCGGCTCGTCTACCAGAGCAACAATGCACGGTACGGCGATGAACGATGGCTAGGACCCGACATCTGTGATGCGGTCGCCGAAGAATGTGAACGTGGCGAGCGGGACGTCGTAGTCGCTCCGATCGGCTTCGTTTGCGATCACCTAGAAGTGACGCTGGACCTGGACGTGGAGGCCAGGGCCGCGGCCGACGCGGTCGGCCTCAACCTGATCCGTGCCGCCACCGTGGGCACTCATCCGGCATTCGTTGGCATGATTCCGGATCTCATTCGGGAGCGGTCCGAAACAGACTCCGAGCGCATTGCACTCGGCCGCCATGGACCGAGCCACGACGTCTGCCCCGCCAACTGCTGCCCATCCGGCAGGCCTGGCCAGCCGCGGCCCGCGTCGTGCGGTAGTCCGATGCCAGGATCTCGATGGTTCCGTTGAGCCGACGCACCAGCACAGACGTCGTCGTGATCGGCGCCGGTCTCGCCGGCCTCAACGCGGCGCTGCACTTGCAGGAAGGCGGGGCGCGGGTGCAAGTCCTCGAGGCTCGTGACCAAGTCGGCGGCAGGGTGCACTCAATGCGCCAGCTGGGTCATTCGCAGGAAGCTGGCGGCACGTACATCGGCGCGGGCTACGACCGGATCACCTCGGTCTGCGCACGGGTTGGGATCGATCTGGTCGACGTCAGCCCGATGCTGGCGTTCTTCCGAGAGCAAGACCTGGTGTTGGGCGGCGAATTGATACGGCAATCAGAATGGCCCGAGCATCCGCGCAACGTCCTCCCCGACCCATTCAAGGATCAGATGCCCTGGACCCTGCATCGCACGCTGGCTGTCCAAGACAACCCCCTGCCCGGTCCCGAGCGGTGGCTCGATCCAGAGTTCGCGGTGCACGATGTGTCAGTACGAACGTGGCTGACGGGGTTGGGACTGGATGAATCCGCGGTGCGGCTTGCGTACGACCTGAATCCGAGTTTCGGAGATCATGCGGGCGACATTTCGGCCTTGCTCCTGTTCTTCCGGGCCGCCTTCTCCATCGCCCAGCGGCAGTCCGCTCCCGACGGCGTCCTCGGATACACGGTCAAGAATGGCGTGCAGCGAATTCCGGAAGCGATGGCGGACCTTCTGGAACACGACGTTCACTTCGGCAGGGTCGTCACCGCAATCACCACCAACGGGCAAGGTGCCGAAGTTCACTGTGCGGGAGGCGCCGTGTACGCGGCGCCCCACGTCGTCTGTGCATTGCCGATCGGCGTGCTCCGTGACCTATCGATCGACCCTGAACCGCAAGCATCACAAGTTGAGGCTATTCGCTCTGTCGAATCGCAGCCGGTGACGCAGATGTATTTCGGGCACGCTGCTCCCTTCTGGAATGATGACGGCCACGCGGCAAGCCTCTTCACTGACGGGCCGGCCGGAATGCTTGCCGCCGCCCGCCACGGAGACCATCCGGAGGAAGTCACGAGCTTCACCGCCTGGGTCATGGGGCCGAACGCGAAACGGCTGGACCGCCTGCCGGAGCGCGAGGCGGCCAGCATTGTATTGGAGGCCATCGCACTGGCTCGACCTGCTTCTGCGGGCAATCTCGAGTACCTCGGGCGTAAGGCGTGGAGCCAAGACCCGTTTGCCCGTGGAGCCTGGGCCTATTACAAGCCCGGGCAAATTTCCCGCTTCGCCGCGAAGATGGGACAGCCGCACGGTCGAATCCAATTCTGCGGTGAACACCTGTCCCGTAACGCCAGGGGCATGGAGGGCGCCATGGAGTCCGGGGAAGGATCTGCGCAGGCCATCCTGAGAAAATAGATCGCCCAATCGGGGCGCATCGAGCACCGGTCTTCAACGGGCGGCTTGCCAAGGGCCGCTTCCCGGATGGACAGCCGCACTGGGCCAGACTGACAAATGACGCTGCCACACGAGCGCTACGGCGCCTCAATGTTTGTCCAATGGCCCGACCGACAGCCTGCAAATTTGGAATTCGGTTACGGTTGTTTCGAGCAATCCCTCCAAGTTCGTGATACGTGCCGAAATTGACTTAACTTGTCGGCATAGTATCGAGCATGCACAGCGCCCTGCGCATAATTGATTTTCCGATGCTTACGTGGCTAAAATCGACTGATTTTGGCGGCCGTTGCGAACAATCAGGAGGAGGTTGATCATGTCAGCGATTCGGTTCCTGCGTGGCGCATTGTTGCTCGCTGCCTGCTCTGTTCCGCTCTCAGGATTTTCGCAGGACGGGGTAGAAACCGACGCCGACAGTGCCGCCCTGACGTTGGGTGACATCGTCGTGGTTGGTACCCGGGTCCGCGGCGTCGCGGTTGAGGATCTCGCCGTTCCGGTGGACGTCTACGACATTCAAGAAATCACGACGACAGGCTCCGAAGACCTTACGGTCGCGCTCCAGAAGACGTCACCATCATTCAATTCCAAGCGAAACGCTGTCGGTGACGGGGGGCTCTTCCACACGGCAGCATTGCGCGGAATGAGTGCCGACCACACGTTGGTGCTGGTCAACGGCAAGCGGCGTCACAGCATTTCCTTCCCGCGTCCGCTGTTAGCGTCCGGACAGGGGACGACCGGCGCGGATCTCCGTGCCATTCCGCTTGCGGCAATTGAGCGCATCGAGGTTCTGCGCGACGGCGCCGCAACCCAGTACGGTTCTGATGCCATCGGCGGAGTGATCAACGTGGTGTTGAAGGAAAATGCATTCGAATCCACCGCGAGCGCGCGGGCCGGTATTACCGCTGAAGGCGACGGGCGGCATTTCGGCGCGTCCTCCAACGTCGGTATTGCGCTTGGCGAGAACGGGGTGCTCAACCTGACCGCCGAGATATACGATCAAGAGCGGATCGACCGCGCCTTCGACACCAGTCACATTGACGCAGCTGGCCCGCACGATCCGCCTATTGGGCGAAAAATCGTTCTGGGCGAGCCTGAGCATGACATTCGGGCCCTGTTCCTCAACGCCGTTGCGCCGACTGGCAACGGCAGCGAACTGTATGCGTTCGGCGGCTGGTCTTCGCGAAACGGCCGCTCGAGCGGCGCTTGGCGGGACCCCGTTTGGGCAGCGGAACGACTTGTTGGCCCGGTCTATCCGGACGGTTTTCTACCCTTTGAGGACTCCACTTCCGAGGACCAGGCAATCGTGCTCGGCTATCGATCGTCCTTTGGCAGGTGGGACGCGGACGTGAACTGGAGCTTCGGTGCCAACACTTTCGATTTCGGTGCCACCGACAGCATCAATTCGTCATGGGCAGCCGACTGGCTGCAGCGCGAACTGGACGGTGGGCGCAGCCTTGCTGACATCACGTTCGACGAGGTCCGCGCGAATGCGGGCCCGGCGACGGGTGACAGCGGCGGCACGAAACTCGAAAACTGGTCGCTTGATCTGGACGTAGCCGGACAAATTGATCTCGGCGGAAGTGCGGTGGAAGCAGCCTTCGGCGCTGAGTACCGGCAGGAGAGCTTCGGAATCCGGGCCGGCGATTTTGCGTCCTGGGGCTGCGGTCTTCCTGACAATGCGGACATCAGGCCCACGCCTCCACCCGAGCGGGCCGTGATCATCGCCGAAGACGGAACAATCGGCCAAATCGACGGGCTCGCGACCTGCGGTCACCAAGGCTACCCGGGCTATTCCCCAGTCAATGCGCAATTCGGGACGCGTGACCGCGACAGCCAAGCACTGTGGGCGGACTTCCGACACGAGCTTTCGGCCGACTGGAATATTGAAGCTGCTGCACGATTCGAGCGCTACGAAGGCGCCGGGAGCAGCATTACCGGGATGATTGGCAGCCGTATCAAGATATTACCGGAGGTTTCCTTGCGGGCCACCGCATCGACCGGCTTCCGAGCGCCGAGCCTTCCCCAGCTAGGGTTCAATACGATTATTTTTTCTGGGCAGCCGGATGGGACCTTGTCAGTCACCGCCATTCTGGAAGATGGCGCGGCGTTCGAGTTCTTCGGCGAAGGCTCTTCCGACCTCCAGCACGAAACCTCGAACAACCTCAGTTTCGGCGCCATATGGACCCCGTCCCCGGATCTCTCGTTCTCGGCGGACATTTACCATATCAATATCCGCGACCGGATCACGTTCGTAACGCATGTTCCCGACTGTGCTGGCAGCAGTGCCGCTGGCTGCGGCCGTCTTGCCGCAGAACGCGGAATCCAGCACATCACGGACATTCAGTATTTTGCCAACGCGGTGGATACCACGACTTCTGGCCTTGACATTGTTGCCAGCCGGGACTGGCCGTTCATGGAGGGTCAGTTCACGCTAGCCGGTGCCCTGCACTTCAACGAAACCGATATCGACAAAGAAATCGAAACCATTTCCTCGCCAACAAGATCCTACATTGAGGAAGGTGTTCCACAGCAACGGCATCGCATTTCCGGCAGTTGGACCGACGACGACATGCTGGAGCTGAATCTCGGAGTCAACTATTTCGGCAAAGCTTCGCCACAGTGGTTGCTCGGTGATCCAAATTGTCCGGGTGAAATCAGTGCTGCCTGGATCGCAGACGCCTCCGTGCGCTGGCGGCTAGCAGACGGGATGCGGTTAACGGTGGGTGTTGACAACTTGCTGGATCGATACCCGGACCAAGTTAACCAGGACTGCTCGGATCTCCTGAACGGCGTACTGGGCTGGGGAATTCTGTACAACCCTGACGCAACCTACGGACTGTCGGGACGGATTTGGTACACGCGCCTCGACGCAACTTTCTGACCCTCCGCATTCGGGTGGCGCTGTAGCAGAAGTGCGCGCCCTTGAGCGAGGGCAGGTCAACGTCCCGTGAGCGGTCTCCCTGTCCGGATCGACATCCGAACCGAATCAGCAACCCTTCTTGCTTGGACTTGCTGAATGGTGTGTTGGGTTGGGGGATTCTCTACAATCCCGACAGCTCTTCCGGCCTGTCGGGCCGAACCTGGTACACGCGCATAAGGATGACTATCTGATGCTCCCTCCTTGCGTTGGACAGGGGCTAGGCCCTCCCCAACGTGAATGGCGCTTAGTGCAATAGGTGCGAAGAGGCGCGGGCACACGCCTATCATGACAATCGCAGAATTGTCCCATGGTCTCCCCAGCGCTTACATCGCGTAACTGAGCTTGGCGTAAACCAGCGCACCGTTGTATCCCCCCGGCGCGTAGCGCGGGTACTTGCGGCCATTACCATAATTGATAGTCAAATCAGGATATTCGTCCAGCACGTTTTCGGCCCCCACGGTGAGGGCGAGGCCGCTCAAGAAGTTGTACGTCGCCTGAGCGTCCAGCAGTCCGTAGCCGTCGAAATCGGCCGCGCTATGGTCGTCGTACCAGTCACCGTAGTAGCTGTACCTTCCGAGAAAGTCCCACTGATCCATGCTGTGGGTCAACGTCAGGTTCACGCGCATCTCTGGCACGCCGCGTTCCAGGTTATCGATGTCATCTTCATCAGCAATCGTCGACCCTTCCCGGTAGCCGAGCACTTCCGTCTCGGTGTGATTGAACGAAAGTTGCAGATCGGTGCTGCCTAGATCGGTCTCCCACCCGTACGTGAGCACGACATCTACCCCTTGCGTCCGGGTGTCGAAGTCGTTGGTGAAGTAGCGAACCGAGGTGAAGTTCCTGGCTTCCGGTATGCCTGCGGCCACCAACTCCGCCTTTGTCTCTTCCGAAACATCGAAAGTACGTGACAGGGCGATCCGGTCATCGACGTCGATGCGGAAATAGTCAACCGTCAAGCTTAGGCCGTTACCCAACGCGAGCACCGCCCCGAGTGATAAGTTCTCGCTCTCCTCCGGTTTAAGTTCCCGGCCACCCAGTGCCATGGCCACGGGGTGGGTAGAACCAATGGTGCCACGCTCCTCAAACTCGTTGGTTTGCGCATTAACCACGGTCGCTACATTGCGGGCATTTGACTGGCCCGGCGTTGGTGCCCGGAACCCGGTGCCGACGGACCCGCGCAATGCGAAGGCGTCGGTTAGCCACACACCTGTAGCCAGCTTGACGTTGGTGGTGCTGCCGAAACTGTCGAACTCTTCCCAACGCACCGCACCACCGATTAGCCAGTTCTCCGTCGGCTCCACTTCCAAGTCAAGATAAGTGGCGATGTTGGATCGATCCCAAGTACCTGAGGCCGTTGGATTGAATCCACCGAAACCGTTTGAGCCGGTACCGAACCCGTATTGCTGGTAGGGCCCGATCTCCCACGATGCCTGCTCGCCGGTCGTGATTTCGAACTCTTCCTCACGCCATTCAATGCCGCCCGCGACATTGAGGTCGGATGCGAGACCGACGTCAACCGGATAGGCGAGGTCGACATTGAAGTTAGTTTCTGACTGCGTGTATTCACCGACTTCGAAATCCCGTAACTGGGCGTCGGGTCCGAAGGACGGATTCATCGTGTTGTTCAGGAAGCCATCCATGTTGTTTTGACCGACACTGCCTGACACGTCGTAGAGCAATCCGTTCGCCAGGACGCCCTTTATGCCGGCAACCGCCGAGTAGTCGGTCATCACGGCGCCGAAGATTGGAGTGAACCCTTCCGGATAGGGTTCAACGAACGAGAAACATGCGTCGTCGGCACGTATGGCTTCTCGGAAAGCCAGCAGGTTCTCGGCGGTCGACGGGACGTCGTACTTCGCCTGGCAGCCTTCGCCGCCAACCAAGTAGATGTTCGCAGATGTCTTGTAGACCCCGTTGCGGTTCATCGGGCTGCGATAAAAGAACGGGGTCTCCACCCTTCGCCGCGCGAAGTTGCCGAACGCGTAGAGCGAACGACTCTCGTCAAGATCGATGCCAAAGTTCCCCACGGCCTTGACACCGCTGACGTCGGGCGAGCCCCAAGGCTTGGCTGGAACCGCGACATTCGGGATGCCTAACCCTATCAACGCAGTCGCGTCTCCATGCTGCACGCTACGGTCTGTCGGCGCCGATTGCGAGTACTCGAAGCTCAAATTGGCGAAACCTGTGCCGGAAAGCGGCAGGCCAATGTTCGTAGCTACCGTCGTCAGGTCCTCGGCGGAATCTGCCGTGTAGAACCCATGCTTAGCCTCAACTGCGACACCTTCCGAGGCGTCCTTCAGTACGAAGTTCAACACCCCAGCGATAGCGTCGGAGCCGTACTGTGCTGCCGCCCCGTCGCGTAGTACCTCCATTCGCTTAATGGCGATTGCAGGAATAGCTGAGATATCCGGTCCCTGAGACCCGTTCGAAGCGCCATTTGAAATCCACTGGATCACTGAACCGCGGTGCCGGCGCTTATTGTTCATTAGCACGAGCGTGTGGTCGGGAGCCAAACCGCGTAACTGGACCGGTCGCAACAACGCCGCCAAATCCCGCGAGGGGTTATCGCTGACATGGAAGGAAGGCACCAACGTCCGAATCAGGTTGGACATGTCACTGCCGCCTTGCCTCTCGAAATCCTCGCTGGCAATCGTATCCACTGGAACCGGGGAATCCTCGACCGACCGGGGCAGCGCCCGGGTCCCGACCACCACGACCTCCTCGATCTCCACCTCAGGGTCATCTGCCTGCGCCTGCGCAGCGTCGGCGGTCGAGAGCATGAGCAGCATGGGCAGTAAGGCCGCGGCCATGCGGCTAATCAAGGGCGCGCGCTTCCAAGCCATGTATCTGTACCTCAACAAGGTTTCTTTCCCAGTACGGGATCTGGAAATCGAGCCGAAGCCCGATCGTGCGCGAACCCCGGCCAAAGAATGTACTGAATGACAATAGCATCACTTGAACGAGATCACCTATCCACATATTTGACAGCCCGCCGAAGATACTTCCCGCCCCCCGAGCCCCTTCAACGTGTTGATATTGCGCTGCCAACGTTAGTCCTTGTGGCAGTCTTGGACATCATTCCTTGTGGGTTGGAACTGGAGCTATTGGGAATTCCTTGACCTGCTTCGCATGATCGCTCGTGACCAGCGACCAAGCAACGTACCGGAATCATGTCCTGTATTGCTCGCTCGAACGCAACGCACGTACCTTGGGGACCCAGTGCCGATTGGACTAAGCACGGGGCTGTCGTCCAGACCGAGTCTCAGTGGGTTCGCCGCTATCAAATCCCTCGCAGACACCCAGCTGCAGGAGGCAATGGTGCATAATTCTATGAGACGTCTGGGAGTGAGGATCCGGTTCGATGGCCGAGCGCTCGTTCGCGAAGGAAGTACAGGATCTCCGGATCGGCGCCGGACAGGAATTCCGTGGTGAGGGAATTCTGGCGATCACCAAGGCCCTGCTGGAATGCGGGGTCGGCTACGTCGGCGGCTACCAGGGGGCGCCAGTCTCGCACCTCATCGACGTGCTTTCGGACGCGGAAGACATTCTCGACGAGCTCGGAGTCCATTTCGAAGCCAACGCCTCGGAATCTGCCGCCGCCGCCATGCTGGCGGCTTCGGTCAATTACCCGATTCGCGGTGCCGTCACGTTCAAAGGGCCGGTTGGGGCCAACGTAGCGGCAGACGCGTTGGCGAACCTGTCATCGGGCGGCGTCATGGGTGGCGCGATGGTCATCCTCGGCGAGGATTACGGCGAGGGCTCTTCGATCATGCAGGAGCGCACCCACGCCTTCGCCACGAAGTCCCAGCTGTGGCTTCTCGATCCGCGGCCCAATCTGCCGTCCATCGTACGAACCGTGCAAAGAGGTTTCGAGCTGTCTGAGGCGTCCAATACGCCGGTGATCCTGCAGGTCCGGATCCGCGCTTGCCACGTCTACGGAGCGTTCCAGGCAGGCGACAACCAACGTCCTCCCCTCACCGTGCGCGAGGCGCTGGAGGATCCGCAGCGCCGCACCGAACGCATCACGCTCCCACCATTCACGTACCAGCACGAAATCGAGAAGGTGGCCGAGCGCATGCCAGCGGCAGCTCGCTTCATTGAGGAGCAGCGACTGAACGAGTGTTTTGGCGGTGAAGGGGAAGTCGGGATCATCCTGCAGGGAGGCATGTACAACGGCGTCATCCGGGCGCTGCAGCGGCTGGACCTCGCCGACGCGTACGGCAAGAGCGAAATCCCACTCTACGTGCTCAACGTGACCTATCCGCTGGTAGACACGGAAGTTCTTGAATTTTGCTCCGGCAAACGGGCAGTCCTGGTCGTGGAGGAGGGACAGCCCGCCTATATCGAGGAGGCCATCGGTGCCCTCCTCTACCGGCATCAGGGTTCCAGCACGTTGGTGGGAAAAGGCACCCTTCCCATGGCCGGCGAGTACACCGGGACCGTGCTGATGGACGGAGTGACCCGGTTTCTCCGGGAATACGGGAATGGCCTTCTTCCCGAAGCTCATCGCCCGACCAACGGCCATGCGGAAGATTCGGATGACGAGGGTCTCTCGTCTGCTGTCCCCATCCGTCCGCCCGGGTTCTGCACTGGATGCCCGGAACGTCCCATTTTCGCCGCGACCAAGCTCGTCGAAGAAAGCCTCGGCCCGCACCACATCGCCGGCGACATCGGCTGCCACCTGTTCTCAATTCTGCCTCCCTTTGAAATTGGCTCGACCACGATGGGCTACGGCCTCGGACCTGCCTCCGCCGCCGCGCTGAGCGCAAAGGGGGCGCGGCGGTCTATCAGCTTCATCGGCGACGGCGGACTTTGGCACAACGGCCTGACATCCTCCATCGGGAACGCGGTCTACAACGAGAGCGACAACGTGATCGTCGTGGTGGACAACTTCTATTCCGCCGCGACCGGCGGCCAGGATGTCCTCTCTTCCCGGGCGGACAGGGCTTCGAAGTCAACCCATCATTCGATTGCGGACGCAATCCGCGGACTGGGCGTGCGGTGGGTCAAGGAAGTCGACCGGACGTACGACGTGAAGCGGTTGAAGGACCTGCTGACCGATGCGCTAACGACGGAGGAAAAGGGCCCGAAAGTCATCATTGCCTCCTCAGAGTGCATGCTGAACAAACAGCGGAGGGAACGGCCGCAAAGGAACACCGCCATCAAGGAAGGGAAACGGGTGGTCGTTCCGCGGTTTGGGGTGGACGAGGACGTCTGCACGGGCGACCACGCCTGCATGCGCTTGTCGGGCTGCCCGTCGCTTTCCGTGAAGAGTTTGGACGACCCTCTGCGCGATGACCCTGTGGCCTACATCGACGAAAGCTGCGTCGGCTGCGGCAATTGTGGCGAAGTCGCGGACGCGGCGGTGCTGTGCCCTTCGTTCCACCGGGTCGACGTCGTCCACAACCCCAGACCGAGGGACCGTTTCCTGTCCCGGGTCTCCGATGTCTTCATCGGTGCCCTTCAGCAATGGCGTGACCGGCGCCGGCTTGTCTTCAAGGAGCGAGGATGAGCAATTCCGACATCGTCAAGATCGCGATCCTCGCTGTTGGCGGACAGGGCGGAGGCGTGCTCACGGGCTGGATCGTTGCGCTGGCTGAGGCCAACGGATGGCGGGTGCAGTCGACCGCCGTTGCGGGGGTGGCCCAACGCACCGGCGCCACGATCTACTACCTCGAAATGTGTCCGTCGGGGGAGCAGGCCCCGGTATTCGCGCTCGCCCCGGCAGCCGGCGATGTCGATGTCTTGATTGCCGCCGAGCTGATGGAAGCCGGGCGCGCAGTGCTCCGGGGGTTCGTGACGCCCGACCGCACGACGTTGATCGCGTCCACGCACCGGATTCATGCCGTTTCGGAAAAGGTAGTGCCGGGCGACGGGCAGGCACCTGAGGACCGGGTCTTCGCTGCAATGGAAAGGTCGGCCAAGCGCGTCATCGCCGCCGATTTCCAGCGCATGGCGGTAGAGGCCGGCTCCGTCATTTCCGCCAGTCTCTTCGGGGCGCTGGCGCGAGCCGACGTGCTGCCATTTCCGCAGCAGAGCTTTGTTGGCGTGGTTCAGGACTCCGGCCGCGGCGTCGAAGCGAGCGTCCGGGCATTCGAAGCGGCCCTAGCGGACAACGAGCCAACCGATCAGGCAACGGAAATGGGGCGAATGCCGCCGCGGGGCCCGAATCACCTGGTGGCGGGATGGAACGCGCTTGAGGCCCGCGTGTCGGCGCTGCCCGGACCCGTACGGCAGATGGCGGATACCGGTCTCCGGCACGTGGTCGATTTCCAGGACCTGTCGTACGGCAAGGAGTATCTGGACCATCTCGACCGGTTCGTGTCGCGTGACGACGGGGCCTTCGTCCTGTCAGTCACCGCCGCCAAGTACCTCGCCAATGCGATGGTCTACGACGATGTCATCCGGGTGGCAGACCTGAAGACCCGCCGGGCACGTTTCACCCGCGTGCGGGAGGACATGCAACTGGGAGCCAGTGACGTTGCCCATATCACCGAGTTCATGCATCCGCGGGTCGAGGAGGCATGTGGAACCCTGCCGGCACCGCTGGGTGCCTGGATCGAAGCCCGGCCCCCGCTAGCCCGGTGGCTCGATCGGCGGATCAACAAGGGACGAAAGGTTCGGACAAGCGGCCTGTTCTGGTTTGCCCTGCTCTACGTTGTTGCAGGCCTGAAGCGCTGGCGGCGCGGCACCTACCGCCACCGGATCGAGACGGAGCATCTCGACGCCTGGATAGACCTGGCATTGACCACGGCATCCGATGACCGGGCGCTCGCTGCCGAGGTCCTCGCCTGCCGGAGACTGATCAAGGGGTATTCCGATACCCGGGTGCGCGGCGAGTCCAAGTTCGACGCCGTGCTGCGGGCATTGCCCCTGCTGAAGGACCGCGGCGACGCGGCTGATGTGCTGCGCCGGTTGCGCGAAGCAGCCTTGCAGGACGAACACGGACACGCGTTCGATGCCGAGCTTGAAGCGTTCGCATCCGTCGCACCGGCCTCGCCCTAGCGGACCCTGCGGAGGCCAGACCGACCGGCTACCGCGTCACCTGTCCAGGCAGCCACGTGCCCACGCCTGGCTGCCACAGGAGCAGCGCGAGCACCAGCAGCTTGATGACCACGAACGGGCCCACCGCGGCGTACACCTGCCGCATGTCGAACCCCTCGGGAGCCACGCCGCGCATCACGAAGAGGAGTAACCCGAAGGGCGGCGTCAGCAACGCGATCTCCATCGTCAGCAGGTAGACGACGCCCAGGATCAGCGGATCGATTCCGGCCTCAGCCGACAACGGCACGAAGATGGGCACGGTCACCATCAGCATCGAGACCTGATCGATGAAGCAGCCGAGGAACAGAAGAAGCACGACGATGCCAAGCAGCACCTCGATCTCCGAAAGGTGGTAACGCTCGATCGTCTGGATCAAACCGGAAGTGGCTCCGGAGAAGCTCAACACCTGGCTGAAGGTCTGGCTTGCGGCAATGATGAACAGGATCATCGCCGACAGCTTGACCGTTTCCATCAGCGCATGGCCCAGCCGCTCCCGCGTAAGCGATCCGTAGGCCGCGCTCGCGACCAGCGCCGCCACGCAACCGAGCGCTGCGCTTTCGGTCGGCGTTGCCCACCCCGCCAGCAGGCTCCCGATCACGGCGACAAACACCAGCGACAGCGGGGCGACGTAGACGAGGAACGGTCGCCAACGGCTGCCGGCAGTCATGGTATCGCCGTCATCCGGCGGCGCGAGCGTAGGCGATACGGTGCAGCGAACCACAATGTAGGTGACGAAGAGCGCCGCCAGCAGCAGCGCTGGCACCACGCCAGCAAGCATGAGGCCAGCGATCGAGATTCCGGCCAGACTGCCCACCAAGACCGCCAGGGCCGAGGGCGGAATCAGCATGGCGATCGCACCCGAAGCCATGATCGGTCCCATCGCCATTGAGGAGTGGTATCCCTTGGACAACATCCTGGGGAGCAGCGTCGAACCCAGCATGGCGGTGTTCGCAATGGTGGATCCTGAAAGGGCGGCGAAGATCGTCCCGCCGAAGACGGTGACCACGGACAAGCGCCCGGGAACTCGTGCAACCACGCGCTCGATCGCATCGATCGCCCTGCGAGCGACACCGGTCTGGAACAGCAGTTCCCCCATCAGGATGAACAGCGGGATCGGCGCGAGCTGGAAGTTGGCAATACTCTGGGCGGCGCTTCGGGCAAGCTGCACCAGCCCCTGCTCTCCCCCCAGAATCTCCCACGCGCCTGCCACCGTCACCGCAAGGAAGGCGAACGCCACGGGCACGCCCAGCATCAGCAGGGCGCCGAGGCCACCCAACATCAGCGTGAGCGGGAGTACCCAGTCCACTACAGCCCGGTCCTGACGTTGGCACCGCCACCGCGCAGAAGCCGGCGGGCGAATTCAATGAGAATGAGCCCCATTGACACTGGCGCCAGCGCAAGGACCCACCACTCGGGAATGACGAACGCCGTCCGGATCATCGTCCCGCGTTCGATCGACTGCGCCGCGGCGACAACGGCGAACCAAAGGAAGACCGCGGCCGTGCCTGCACCCACCAGGTTGGCGAGCGTGTCGGCGAGCTGGCGAGGCCTACCTGCAAGGGCAGCCACCAACAGATCCACGGAGACGTGGGCATTGATCGATAGCACCCAGGGCGCTGCCAGGAAGGTCGCTGCCAGCAGTCCGTACTCGATCGCATCGAGCAGCCCGTAAATCGACGCATCGAACGCGTTGCGCAGGACCAGGTCGATGGGGATCAACACCGCCACACAAGCGAATACCGCGGCCGCCAGCCGGGCCAGCGTTCGCAGCACCGCGTCGAACACCCGTTCAAGCACGCCCTTCACTCGCCCCAGACCGACGGTCCCGGAGGTTCCGGCAGGCCGTTCAGTTCAGTAGACAGGCCTTGAGCGCCGCAGCGATTCCCGGGTCGACTTCCGCCACGGCCGCCCAGCCTTCCGCCTGCGCCACCTCGAGCCAGTGCTTCGTGTCGCTGTCGTCAAACATGATGGTCTCAATGCCCGCTTCTGCCTGCTTCCGGACCTCCGCCGCGTTGAGCAGGATGTTGTCGGCATTCGCCGCCTCTATCCATGCGGCACCTCGCTCCAAGACGGTCCGCTGCACTTCGTCGAGGGCGTCCCAGGTGTCCAAATTGACCAGGAAGTTCACGTCCACCTGATAGAAGCCCGGATCGACGCGGTACGTCGTTTGCTCTTCCCAGCCGAGGTCGAGCACGCCTTGGACAGGCCATCCGTAGCCATCGATCGCGTCGCGCTCGAGGGCGGTATAGACCTCTCCCGGCGCCGTGCGGACCAGCGTCGCTCCGAGCGCTTCGAACATGGCCCGGTACACGGGAGTGGTGCGGATCGTCAGACCGCGCAGGTCCGGTTTGTCGATGGGTTTCGTGAGGTACAGATGGAATGCGATGTGATCGCCGGTGCGCGCCAGGTACTTGACGTTCATCTGCTCTCGATGGATGGCGTCGATCTGCTCGAAGCATCCGTTGGCGCGCTGATCCTGAATCGTGTTCGTGGCGAGATGCAGCGCGTCACCCGCAGGCACCAGTCCCGTGTAGAAGGCGCTCGTGTTGTTGGCGATGTCCACCACGCCGGTAGAGACCGCATTGCCGACCTCGAACGGAGACATGGTCTCAGGCCCACCCCGCAGATCGATCTGGATCGTGCCTTCGCCGTTCGCGTTCACCCAATCGACAAATGCTTCGAAGGGCCGCGAGAACGTCGTGCCGAGCGCGAACGCGCTCACCCCACGGAGCGTCACCTCCTCGGCCACAGACGGCACGGCGGTAAACGCCGCAACGGCGACAACCATCCATCTCATGACTGCACTCCAGTTCTAGGCCCTGCGTCAGATACCGGCACCGGTCTGGCCGGCTCCGCGGAACATAACGGCGTCGGGACCGCAACTAACCCGCGGCGAGCCTTCCGCCGACCACCGACAGGGCAATCGCTCAGAATTCCTCGTCGCTCGGGTCGACCGGTCCGCGTGGACCGTTGTCCATCAGCTTTTGCATCAGGTCCGGCGCGAGTTCCGTCCAGAAGACGAAGCACCCGTCCAGCCCTGCCAGCACATACCAGGTGTCGAACTTGAGCATCGGAAAGACCACGACCGTATCGGCCAGCAGCTCCTCTCCGCCCGTCCGAACCCGGTTGTAGCCCGCGATAAACGACCGGCCGATTTGATCCTCCAGGACATAGTGGGGAGACTCCGGCCATTGCTCGGCCGCGCGGGCGATCGTGTCTTCCAGCGACGGGCAGGGCTCACCGGCTGGGTCGGACTTCTGTTCCGCCGCTACCCCTCCAACGAGCGATTCCGCCGCCAGCCACGCAGCCGCGCAGGCGCAGGCGAGCGTAGGCCCTCCACGCGCTCGATCCTCCGACGGGGCGCGGTGGCGCCTACCCATCCGCCACATACTGCCCATTGACACAGTTGCTCAGCCTGCCGTCTTCCAAATAGTCGAGGCATGTCCGCAGCGCCTTGCGCCGAAGAAAATCGAAGCCTGCCGCGCTGTAGAAAGCGGCGTGCGGGGTAATCACCAGCCGGTCTCGGATCCACTCCTCGCGTGCCCGCCAAGCCCGCATCAACGGGTGATCGGCCGGCGGCGGTTCTTCCGGAAACACGTCGAGGCCAGCCGCCCCAAGATGTCCCGTTTCGAGTCCCCATTGGACCGCATCCAGGTCGACGATCGCGCCGCGGGCCGTGTTCACGAGAATTGCGCCCGGTTTCATCGCCGCGACAGCCGCGCGATCGATCAGATTGGCGGTCTCTGCATTCGCAAGACAGTGAACGGTGAGAAAGTCACAGGTCCCGAGCATCGCTTGCAGGTCGTGGAACCGCTCCACACCCAATGCCAACTCCTGGCCATCCGGGATGTACGGATCGTACGCAGCCACGTGCAGCCCGAAACCCTTGGCCCGCATCGCCGCCGCGGTTCCGATCCGGCCCAGGCCAATTACGCCCAGACGCTTGCCGGTGAGCCGGGTGACCGTGGGCGACGCCGAGTAGTCCCAGATCGGATCCTCCGTCCGGAGGAACCGCTCATGGAACTGCACGATGCCGCGCGCAAAGGTCAGGATCAGCGCCATGGCATGGTCTGCAACCTCGGTGGTCCCGTAGTCCGGAACGTTGCACACCATGATTCCGCGGCGACCGGCGGCGCGCGTGTCGATCAAGTCATAGCCGACACCGAGCCGGGTGATGATGCGGCACTGCCCCAGCCCATCGATGATCTCTTCGTCGATAGGCATGTGGAGGCCGGTTACCAGGGCATCGGCCCGAGCCCAGTCCGCTTCAGGAACATCGCTACGGAATCGTCCCGGGAAGACCACTACCTCCGCGAGGTCGGCCGCTTCGTCCCGCTCGATCGCCAACCCGTCCTGGGCCACCGAATCGGGATACAGGATGACGTGCACAGACTCGATTCAGTGTGAAGGCCGCGGAACGCCCGACCCGCTGCTGCCACGCAGGAAGTCGAGATCAGCGCCTTCGTTCGCCTGCAGGACCCGTTCGGTATAGAGGTTTACCCAGCCCCGCTCGGAAGCGGGCGGCGGTGCCTGCCATGCTTCTCGGCGCCGGCGAAGTTCGCCGTCGTCCACGTCGAGGTGCAAGCGTCGGCGAGCAACATCAAGCTCAATCATGTCGCCGTCTCGGACCAGCGCGAGCGGCCCTCCGACGGCAGCTTCGGGCGCGACGTGCAGCACGACGGTGCCGAAGCACGTCCCGGACATGCGGGCATCAGAGATCCGCACCATGTCGCGGATGCCCCGCTCGAGGACCTTCTTGGGAAGCGGCAGGTTGCCGACCTCCGGCATACCGGGATAGCCCTTCGGGCCGGCGCCCTTCAGGACCATGACGCAGGTCTCGTCGATGTCCAGGTCCGGCTGATCCAGACGCGCATGCAGGTCTTCTACCGATTCGAAGACAACCGCCCTGCCTCGGTGCTGCATGAGGCCGGCATCCGCTGCGGAAATTTTGATCACCGCACCGTCCGGAGCCAGATTCCCCCGCAAGATCGCCGTGCCCGCCCCTACATTGATGGGCTTCGCCGACGGACGAATGACGTCCTCATTCCAGTTCTTGGCGCTGCCCACGTTCTCGGCCACGGTGCGCCCGGTGACGGTGATGGCGTCGCCGTGCAGGTGCGGAAGAATTTCCTTCATGACGACGGGCAACCCGCCCGCGTAGAAGAAGTCTTCCATCAGGTATTCACCGGACGGCTGCAGATTCACGATGAAGGGCACTTCGCGGATGAGGTCGTCGAAGTCCTGCAGGCGAAGCTGCACCCCGATCCGGCCGGCGATCGCCAGCAAATGCACGATCGCGTTGGTCGACCCGCCGATCGCGGCGTTCACCTTGATGGCGTTCTCGAAGGCCTTTCGGTCAAGCACATCCGACAGCTTGAGGCCTGCCTCGACGTTCTGAACGATCTGCATTCCGGCGCGCTCGGACAGCGCGTATCGGCGCGAATCGACGGCGGGAATGGCCGCCGAACCGGGCAGCTGCAGTCCCAGCGCCTCGGACACGCTCGCCATCGTGGAGGCAGTCCCCATCGTCATGCAGTGGCCTGCGCTGCGGGACATGCAGGCCTCGGCTTCCTGATAGTCCTCCAGCGTGATCACCCCTGCCCGGAGGTCGTCGGTCAGGCGCCAGACGTCGGTTCCCGAGCCGATGTCGCGACCGCGATACTTGCCGTTCAGCATGGGCCCACCTGTCACCACCAGCGTGGGGATGTCGACCGACGACGCCCCCATGATGGTGGCGGGCGTGGTCTTGTCACAGCCGCACAAGAGGACCACCCCGTCGAATGGATTGGCGCGGATGGATTCCTCGACGTCGATGCTGGTGAGGTTGCGGTACAGCATGGTCGTCGGCCGCATAACCGGCTCACCCAGGCTCATCACCGGGAATTCCAGCGGGAAGCCGCCGGCCTTCCAGACCCCGCGTTTCACCGCCTCGGCCACGCGGTCAAGGTGCGCGTTGCAGGGTGTCACCTCGCTGGCCGTGTTGCAGATACCGATCACGGGCCGGCCGTCGAAATTCTCGGCCGCAAATCCCTGGTTCTTCATCCACGACCGGTGCGCGAAGTTCATCATCTCGTCGCCACCGAACCAGACGTGGCTCCGGTACCCCGATTCCCCGTTGCCTTTGGCCATCCCTCAAACCCCCCAAGGATCATCCGCCGCAACCCGTCGGTGCGACCAGTGCGGAGATACTAGGGGACGCCCGCGAAGGGCGCGAACCGGGCCGGGTCAACCGCAGGCGATCGGAACGGGAGACAAACCCTGCCGGCGCAGGTGCTCGGCAGCATCGGGCTGCCCGGTCTTCGCCCGGGTTCCGGCATGCCCGTGGATGGCCCAGGTGTCGGCAAGCCAGGCTACGAGCAGGAGGTTCCCCGTGGACGCGTTGTTGTGCCGTGGTGCGGGCAGGAGTCGCAGCACGAGCCTGTCGCGAGACGGCACCGCAGCACCAGAGCCTGTAGTCTTTCGCGGTTCCAGGTGTGCCCCAGTGCGCCCGGTCGATCAGGACGGCACCGCCAATTGAGGCGAACAGGAGATAATCGGATGCGACGATTCCGGGCGGGTGTAACAAGGGCAGTTGCCGTGCTGGGTCTCGGCGTCTGCTCGGTCGCAGTGGCTGGCCAGGATGCCGCTGCCGACGAGGGTGACATCAGCGGGCCGGGCGGGGCCGGCTGGTACGTATCGCTTGCTGCCGGTGCAAGCGCATCCTCCGACCTGAAGCAGGCCGGCCGGAACCGGGACGACACCTGCTATCCGGATGACGACTGCGGACATCTCACGGGTGGCAGGCCTACGGGCTACCGATGGTTCTACGACCTTCACGCCGCTTCTGGTACGGCGGTTGAGCTGGCTGTCGGCCGCTTCTTCGGTGACACGCGTATCGAGGTCGGACTGATGCAGCGTCGAAGCGCCGTTGCACAGGCCTTCACCGGTATCACTTACCTGGATGGCTCTCCGCTCGTTCCGGCGACGGATAGCGCCTATGAATCCATGTCGAACGCCTCAACCGATGATCTGACAGTCCGGTCCCTGTCCGTCAACGTCTACCGAGATTTCCCGCTGGCCTACGGCATCACACCGTATCTCGGCGCCGGGGTGGGCATGTCGTGGGCGGAACTCTCGGGGATCCATTACGAGGGCCGGTACCGCTGCAGTCCCGGGGTGCCATGCGACAACCCTGGTCAGTACGACGGCCTGCAGCACATTGATCTATCGGAAACCGTGCCGTCCGGGCACGTTCATGCCGGTTTGGATGTCGACCTCGGACGCGGGATCCTCATTGGCCTGAAGTTGAGCTACAACCGGGTCGGCGATATCGACGGCTCGCACGGGTACTCCGAGCACAAGGTCCCCGGTCTGACCAGTTACACGCGAATCAGCGACATCGAGCGGTGGTCACTGCTTGTGGGGGCCAAGTACCTGCTTGACGGTGGCTGAAGTCCTCCGTCCGCCACTGGTCCGCCGCAACGCAGCCAGTGCGATTGTGACCTCGACCGTGAACGGAACTAGGGGCGGGGGCAACGTGTGGGTCTTCGGGTACGGGTCGCTGATCTGGCGGCCTGGCATTCCGTACCAGGAGCGCCGCGTGGCGCGTGTCCGGGGCTGGACCCGGCGCTTCTGGCAAGGCTCGCACGATCACCGCGGGCTCCCCCATGCGCCGGGACGCGTCGTGACGCTGGTCCCGGAAGCCGGCGCCAGCTGCGAAGGTGTCGCCTACCGGGTGGGGGAAGCAGTGGCCAAGGCCACGTTTGAAGGGCTCGATCATCGCGAGAAAAACGGCTACCGGAGGCACAGCGTGCAGCTCGAGTTTCGCTTGGGCGGGAGCAGTGCCGGGATCGTCTACATCGCTCCCGTCGACAACCATGCGTTCCTCGGTCCTGCGCCCGTTGACGAGATGATCGACCAGATCTCCCGTGCGGCCGGCCCCAGCGGTACCAATCTCGACTATCTTCGGCAGCTGGAATCCGCGCTCCGCCGCCTGGACATCGACGACCCCCATGTCTTCGAACTTGCTCACCGACTCCGCGAGAGCCGGCCGCAAGCTGCCGTCGGGTGACTCTCCCGGCCGGCGTTGTTCCGGCGCTTCCCGCTCGACCCTGCCGGGCCCGCTTGCCGTGAGACGGAAGTCGGTGACCGTCGCTTCGCGACAGCTTCGGAGTCCGGGCGGAGGCAATGGGGTGGCTGACCGATCGGTTGGCGATATAAGTTGCGCCGGATTCGGGTATCCACCGGCGTGCGATCAGTCGCCACTGCCCAAACCAGAGTATTGCTTCGGCGCGCGTTCCATCTCGCGCTTCTACACAAGGATCCACCATGACCCAGACCTACCGCGCCTTCGTAGTGCGCAAAGAGGACGACGCTACCCAACTGGGATACGAAGAGCGCCAAGTCCCCGAACCACAAGACGGCGAGGTGGTCGTGCGGATCGCGTGGAGTTGCGTGAACTACAAGGACGGGCTGGCAACCCTTCCGAAGGGGGGCGTGGTCCGTGCCTGGCCTCGCGTGCCCGGAGTGGACATGTCCGGCGTAGTCGCGGCATCGCGAGACGATCGGTTCCGCGAAGGAGACCAGGTGGTCTGTACCGGCTTCGACTTCGGCGTCAACCACGACGGTGGTTTCGCCGAACTGTGCTGCGTGCCCGGCGACTGGCTGTTCCACCGCCCGGATGGCCTTAGTCTTCGCGATTGCATGACGTTCGGTACTGCGGGATTCACCGCTGCGCTGGCCGTGCAGCAGATGGAGCGAAACGGACTTGCCCCTGACAACGGCGAGGTTCTGGTAACCGGCGCCTCGGGCGGCGTGGGGAGCATGGCGGTCGCCATGCTGGCAAACCTCGGGTACCGCGTTGCCGCCGCCACCGGCAAGACCAACGCCGCAACATTCCTGACCGGGCTTGGGGCGGAAACCATTTTGAGCCGGGAAGAAGTCAGCGAAGAACCGCGTCCTATCGGCAGGGCCCGGTGGGCAGGAGCGATCGACCAAGTCGGCGGACGGATCCTGGCGTGGACCCTTTCCACCATGGCGTACCGCGGGGTATGCGCGTCCACCGGCCTGACGGGCGGGCCGGGGCTTCAGTCGACCGTCTTTCCGTTCATCCTCCGAGGCGTCTCACTTCTCGGAATCGACTCGGTGATGTGCCCGATGGCCGAACGCGGCCCCCTGTGGACCCGGATGGCAGGAGAACTTCGGCCGTCGGACCTGAGTTCGATCACCACCGAAATCGGGTTCGACGACCTTCAGGCGTCGCTTACGACCATCCTGAAGGGCGGTGTCACCGGTCGCACGGTCGTCCGGGTGACCGGCGACTGATCAGGCTGCCTCAGAGCGGGGGGCGGCGGCCGACCAGCCCGAGTTCCCGTTCCAGCGCCCCCGCCGCCTGAAACACGACCTGGTCACGGTACCAAGGGCCAACCAGCTGCACGCCGACCGGCAGTCCCTCGAAGAAGGCCGCGTTCACGGATGCCGCGGGGTGGCGGGTCAAATTGAAGATGGGCGTAAAGGGCACCCACGCGAGCGGGTTCCGCTCCCATCCGTCCGGGAAATTTTGCTCGGCCTTGAACGGCAGCACCGGCATGGTCGGACCGAGCAGCACGTCAAACGGTCCGGCGCGGAATTGCTCGGTCAGCCAGGTCCAGAGGACCTCCCGCCCCTCCTGCGCCTCGTAGTACTCGCCAAGACCGCATTTCCGGCCGGCTTCGCAGAACGACTGCAGGTTGGGATCGAGGAGCTCGTAGTCGCTGGCGCTCAGGTCGTCGGCCAGGCGCGCCGCCCCCATGATCCAGACTAGCCGGAATATGCGTGATGGATCGCGGGGCCATTCAAGCGAGACCTCCTGCACGTCCGCACCCGCTTCGCGCAGCGCGGCGGCGGCATCGCGCGTCGCCCTCACGACGGCCGGATCGAGTTCCTGCCCGTCGATCGCGTGCAGCATCCCGAAATCGGGAGTGTAGGCGACCCGAAGGCCCTTGACTCCGGCCAACGCAGCCGCGCGGTAATCCGTATCGTCGGGAGGCAGCGCGTGAAAATCGCGATGATCCGGTCGGTTGATCACTTCGAACAGGAGCGCGCCGTCCGTCACGGTGCGCGCCATGGGACCCACGTTCGCCACCGTGCCGAATAGCGACAGCGGCCACGCCGGAACCCGGCCGAAGGACGGCTTGTGGCCAAAGAGACCCGTGAAGCTGGAGGGAATGCGCACCGACCCCCCGCCGTCCGTGCCGAGGGCCAGCGGGCCCATCCCGCCGGCAACGGCGGCGCCGGCTCCTCCGGACGATCCACCGGGCGTGAGGTCGGGGTCCCAAGGATTCCGCGTCACGCCGCAGAGAATGCTCGACGTGGTGCCCTTGTGTCCGTATTCCGGTGTCGACGTCTTGCCAAGGAGCACCGCGCCGTTCTCCCGCAGGCGCGCCACGGCTGGCGCATCGTCGTCCCAGGACCCGTCGGCCGGCACCGTGAGGGACCCCTTGCGCGTGGGCCAGCCCTCGGTCAACAGCAGATCCTTGACCGATACCGGCACGCCATCCAGCGACCCGAGCGGGGCGTCCCGCTGCCAGCGTGATTCCGAGGCACGGGCGTCTCGCAGGGTTCGCTCGGCATCGACGACGACGAAGCAATTCAGTTGTGGGTTCAGGGCATCAACGCGGGCCAGAACCGCTTCGGCCACCTCGACGGGGGACAGAGTCTTGCGCCTGTACCGGACAAGGAGCTCGGCGGCTGTGAGGTAATGCAGTTCCCCGGCGGGCGACAGCCCGTGATCTGCACTGGGTTCAGTCGTCACCGAGACACTCCCTCCGACAATCCGTCAATCAGCGGAACGCCAGTAGTTTCCCGGAGTCTATCGGCCAGCTTCTGATCCCACCAGCCGATACCGCGCCGATCTCGGCGCCCGGCATCAACACGACTTCGCTGATTCACCCGCATCGTGCATGCGTGGACGGGAACGCGATCACGACGTTCTCGAGTTTGCCCGCGGACTGTGCGTGGCAGACGCGGATCCCATCGTTTTCTCTTGGATTGCACAACGACCAACAAGTTTTCGTGAGTTGATCGCCAAGCTCTATGGATCTCGCACTTTGCGACGCGCAAGATCGCCGCGAACGGGTGACGCCGGAGACCCTGCGCCAGGGTTTCCTTACGGCGGCGCGCCGTTCACGGCCTAGCCGTCCGCCTCCGCGAGGTACCCTTCTGCGTCGAGCGGCCAGAAGGGGTTGTACGCAACCTCCCAGACGTGTCCATCCGGATCGGCAAAATAGCCGGAATAGCCACCCCAGTAGGCATTCTCCGGCTCCTTCAGGACGACGGCCCCCGCCGCCACGGCGGCAGCAAACGCTCCGTCCACCTCGTCAGGTGATGGGTAATTCTGCGCGAGCGTCATGGCTCCGGTGCCGAGTCGGATTCCGGGTCGTCCCTGATCCGCTGCCAGCGCGTCCATTCCGATCAGGCCAAGCATCAAGCCCTTTAACCGATAAAATCTCACCTCCGGCAACGTCTCCGCTGCCTGCCAACCAAGTGCTTCGTAGAAGGCGCTGGATCGTTCGATGTCGTCCACGCCGAGCGAAATCAGGGTCACCCGTTGGGCGGTCAATCTGAGGGCCATCGTCATTCTCCCGACCGGCCGGTCGTCAGGCGAAAACACGGTTTCCCGAATTGACACTAATAGCCCGGCGACTTAGGGTCACATGATTTGATATCAAACTAGATTGCAGGATGACGACAAGAACCGGTGCCGAATATGTCAGTGGCCTGCGCGCCGACGGCCGCGAGGTCTGGCTGGGCGGAGAACGGGTGCAGGACGTGACCGAGCACCCGGCGTTCGTGGGCTCGGTTCGAGGCGTATCCGGATTCTTCGATTGGCAGCACCTGCACGCGGGGGATTGCATCTTTGCCGATCCGGTGTCGAAACAGCCCACCGGCATCAGCCATCTCATTCCGCGAAGCGCCGACGATCTGCTCCGTCGCCACACTGGCCTGGAACAACTGGCGCGTTACAGCATGGGGATGCTGGGACGCACACCGGACTACGTGAACCTTACGTTTGCGGGCTTCGCTGGTCAGCCAAGTGTCTGGTCTGCAAACGGCAATGCACAGGGTGCGGAGAACCTGGTCGCGTTTCAGCGCCACGTCGCCGAGAAGGACCTAGCACTGACCCACACGATCATTCACCCCACCGTGGACGGGCGACTCCCTCCGTACGACGGCGTCAACGGAGAAGTGGCCCTCAGGAAGGTGTCTGAAACCAGCGAGGGAATCGTCGTCCGGGGAGCCCGGATCCTGGCCACGCTCGGACCGTTCGCTGACGAGCTGGCGGTCTATCCGGGCCAGCCTATCCCGAAGGATCGTGACGACGTGGCACTGGTGTTCTCGATTCCATTGTCCAGCCCAGGTCTCAAGATCATTTGCCGCGATCATTATGGGCTCGATGCCGACCCCTTCGACAAACCCTTCTCGTCCCGTTTCGACGAGCAGGACGCTTTCGTCGTGTTCGACGACGTCGAAGTACCGCGAGACCGCATCTTCCTGGACGGCGATCCCGCGACCTACAACGCCGTGATGGCCCGGGGGTGGGTGGGCAACATCATGCAGCAGACCTGCATACGGGCGATGGTAAAGCTGGAATTTGCCTATGAGCTCTGCTGTCGCATGGCGGACGCGATCGGCCAAAGCCGCCGGCCGGACGTAATGCAGATGCTGGGGGAGATCTGGAGCTACGCCGAACTCACCCGGTCCGCAGTACGAGCGGCAGAAGCCGACGCACATGAATTCGCGGACGGCACGTGGTTCTGCAGCGAAGCGCCCTTCCGGGCGCTTCGCCCGACCCTGCCGGCGTGGATGCCCCGGGTGAACGAGGTCATCAAGCGCATCGCGTCACACAATCTGCTGGCGACGCCTTCAAGAGCGGGACTCGACCATCCCGACCTCCGCCCCTGGCTCGACCGCTACCTGCCGGGTGCCGGCGACATTGACCCGGAAGCACGAAGCCGCCTGTTCCGGACAGCCTGGGATTTTGCCGGTTCCGCGCTCGGGGGGCGCATGGAACTGTACGAGCGCTACTACCTCGCTTCCGCCGCGCGCGCCTATGCGCTGGCCCACCTGGGCGCCCAGAACGAACGCGAGTGGGCCCAAGTCCCGGCATTCTGGTCGCACCTGGACGCCGCCCCCTAGACAGATGTCGAGGCACCTTCGTATCGCCTCCGTCGATGTCGACACACGGCACTGGATTGGCGGGCAGCGAATTGCTTCGTCCGACACGTTCGAACTGCTCTCGCCCATTGACCAGCAGCCGCTTGGCGAGATCTGCGCAGCCTCTGCAGGCGAAGTGGACGCGGCGGTCCGGGCGGCGCGAAACGCGTTCCCGGAATGGGCAGCCCTAGGACCGACAGGCCGCAGACCGATCCTGGAACGCCTGGCGACGCGGATTCGCCATCACACGCAAGACCTTGCCATTGTCGAAACCCACGACAATGGATCCCTGCTCATCGGAAACGAGAAGAACATCGTGGCGAGGTCCGCGCACAACATTGCGTTTTTCGCCGAACTTGCGTCGCAGATCGACGGCGAGGTCATCACCGGCGACACCGTCGACAACCACGTTCGCTACGAACCCGCCGGGGTGGCGGCGCTGATCACGCCCTGGAACGCGCCGTTAATGCTGAGCACATGGAAGGTGGGTCCGGCCCTGGCGGCCGGCAACACCGTGGTACTCAAACCGCCGGAATGGGCTCCGCTCACCTGCTCACTGCTGGCCGATCTGGCAAGTGAGGCCGGTCTGCCTCCCGGCGTGCTGAACGTTGTGCAGGGCACTGGCGGCGAAGCCGGCGCTTCCCTGGCGGCGCACCCGGACATCGACCGCATCAGCTTTACGGGCTCACCCGAAACGGCTCGCCGGATCGGCCAGGCCGCGGCCGCGTCGTTGACGCCGGTCAGCTTCGAGCTTGGCGGCAAGTCGCCGTTCATCGTGTTTGCGGATGCCGACGCCGATGCAGCCGCGCGAACCATCGCCCACCAGTACATCAATGCCGGACAGGTATGCCTCGCCGGAACCCGCGTGCTCGTGGAACGGAGCATCGCCGAGCCACTGCTCCGCAAGGTGCAGGTTGCGACGGCGAAGCTGCCCGTCGGTGACCCTCGGTCGCGGGCAACCCGCGTCGGCCCGCTGATCCATTCGCAGCAGCTTGCGCGAGTGCACGGTTACGTGGAGCGCGCCTCGGCAAACGGCGCTCGGCCGGTGTTCGGGGGGCGTCCGCATGCTTTCGCCGAGCTCTACTACGAGCCGACCCTCCTGGTCGACGTTGCACCCGACGACGAGATCTTCCAGGAAGAGGTGTTCGGTCCCGTGCTTACCTGGAACGTGTTCGATGACGAGGAAGAGGCGCTTTTGCTCGCCAATGCCACACGTTACGGGCTCGCCGCCATGGTCTACACGTCGGACCAGGCCAAGGCCAAGCGGATGGCCGCCGCCATTGTCGCGGGCACCGTGTGGGTCAACTGCTTTTTCGTTCGCGACCTAGCCGCCCCGTTCGGTGGCGCGAGGATCTCGGGGATCGGTCGCGAGGGCGGACGTTGGAGTTTCGATTTCTTTTGCGACGTCAAGAATGTAGTCATGCAAAAGGAAAGCTTCGGGAGCCCGTAGCGTGGGTGAGATCGTAAGCGCAGCGGTGGTCGGTCACGTCCCCACCGTCATGCTGGAGGAGGACGTCCGGCGGAGACTCGGAGGCAGGGGACGGGACACGACCTTGGTCGAGGGGTACCGGCGCCTGAAAACGCACTTCGAGGCCAAGGCGGTCGATTGCTGGGTGGTCTTCGATACCCACTGGTTCACCACAACCGAACACGTCATTGCAGGTGCCCGGCATCACCAGGGCGTCTACACCTCGGAAGAAGTGCCCAGGGTCATTCACGAACTTCCTTTCGACTACGCCGGCGCCCCGGAACTTGCCGAGGCTATCCGGTGCGTGGCAAAGGAACGGCGCATCAGGATGACCAACGTCACCACGCCGACGCTGCCTCATCACTATCCCACGATCAATCTCGTCCATCACATGCGCCGTGACGAGAGAATCCTGTCCACCGGCGTCTGTCAGACCGCAGAGCTCGACGACTATCTCGCTTTCGGCGAAGTCATTGCCGCCGCGGTGGCGCGCACGCCGGCCCGGGTCGCCCTGCTCGGGAGTGGTGGCCTGTCGCATAGATTCTGGCCGTTGCAAGCCCTTTTCGATCATCAGGACTACGATCCAAGCAACGTCATCACGCCTGAAGCGCAGGCCGCGGACCGCCATGTGCTGGAATGCTGGGAACGCGGCGACCACGCTGCGGTTTGCGATTTCTACCCGGAGTACCGTCGCCATGGGCCGGAAGGACGTTTCGCCCACTACCTGATGCTGCTGGGCGCCATCGGCGGACGCGCCTGTAAGGCCCGCGGCAAGCGGTACTCGGCCTACGAGAATTCGATTGGCACCGGCCAGGTCCATGTGGTTTTCGATGTAGGGAACCAGCAGGCCGTCGGTTGACGGGAGACGCGCGAATGACACCGGAGGGACCTTGCCGCAATGTCTGATCAGCACTCCGTCTTCCGAGCACGGCACGAGAGGTCCAGCTCCCTCGTCCGGGAAGGGAACGAGCCTCCAAAAGACCGCCTGCCCGCTGCATCGATCCCCTGCCCGGAAGCGGACGGCCACGGGCGGCCCGCAGGGAGCGAGACGTGAACGTCCTCGATGGTCCGCGTCGGGAGCGACGCCGCGTGCTGCTCGAGGGTCGAGCACAGTGGTCCGAACCGGAGGGAGACAGGCTCGCGCTGTCCGACGGTCGCCGGATACCGGAACACGAGGCAGTCTATTTGCCTCCTTGTGAGCCCAGCAAGATCATTTGCGTGCACCTGAACTACCGGTCGCGCGCCATCGAATTCGGGCGCGATCTCGAGGGCGAAACCCCGACCTACTTCTCGAAACCGGTGAGCGCGCTCAACGTTCATCGCGGTGACCTCGTGCGGCCGGTTGGTTGCCACTGGCTCAACTACGAGGGAGAGATCGCTGCGATCGTCGGGAGGCCGATGAAGAACGTGTCCGGCGAGGAAGTCTGGGAGCACATCGCGGGCTTCACCCCTGCCAACGACATCGGCGCGCATGATTTCCGCGGCACTGACGCCGGCTCCATGCTGCGGGTCAAGGGCATGGACGGCTTTTGCCCGATCGGCCCGGGAATCGTGAGCGGTGTCGACCTGCGGAACTCAGGACTTCGCACCTATCTCAACGGCCGAATCGTCCAGGAAGGTCCTGTTAGCGAGATGATCTGGGGAATCGACTATCTCCTCGCGGATCTGAGCCGCCACATCACGCTGCTGCCGGGCGACATCGTACTGACAGGCACGCCGTGGCACTCGCGGCCGATGGCGGTCGGCGACGTCGTCGAGGTCGAGATCGACGAACTCGGCCGCCTTTCCAACACCGTGGTGGAAGGTCCGGCCCCAAGGCAGGCCGTGGGCCATCAGCCCGACAACAGCAAGGGGGTCAGGGCGGTAGCGCTGGGCAAGGACTACCACCGCATGAAGGACGAAGGCTACGGCGTCGAGCCCGCGGACTACTTCAGCGTCCGCGACGAATTTCTGCGTCGCAACCGGGAGGAAGGGCCAGAGCGTGCCTGACCCCTGTGCGCCCGGCATCGGGGAGTTGGGCCACCATGAACCGGCACTCAGGGACGCGATCGACCGTGCACGATGCGAGATTCCCCTGTATGCCGAACTCCACCGCAATACGAGATCTCTCGATCTGCGCGCGCTGCCCAGCTGCAGCAAGTCCGACCTGACCGACCTGGGTCCGCTGCCGCTGTCCGCCCGCCCGCTGTCGCAGATGTATCGGGTATCAGCAACATCCGGCACCACCGGTTCGCGCCTGTTGATCGGCTTCACGGAAGGCGACTGGCAGGCGATCCGGAAACAGTACCGCTGGGTGGCGAAATGCATCGGCATCGGGAACACCGATGTCCTGCTGAACACGCACGGCGGGGGGCTCTGGATCGGCGCTCCGTCACTCGATGAACTGGCGCATTCCTGCGGTGCCGCCACCGTGCCTTGCGGGCCGACGGGGGCAGCTCAGGCCATCGAATGGCTTCGGGAGTTGCCGGTGACACTGATCTCGGCCACCCCCTCCTATATGCGTGTACTCGCCGAAACGGCTGCCCGTGCCGGAGATGACCTAGAGCGGCTCGACCTCAGGATGGGCCTGCTCGGCGGAGAGGGATCGAGCGTCTCCCTGAAGCGGAGCACCTCGCGCGCATTTGGGCGTGGCTTTCACTGGCAGGAGTTGTATGGGGCGACCGAAACCGGCGGACCGATCCTGGCGTTCGCACCGCCGGCGAAGCCGTTTGGCGGTCGACTGAACATCAACACCGAGTACTTTGTGGTGGAACTGCTTCATCCCGACGTGGATGAACCCGTTGCGGCCGGTGAGGTCGGTGAAGTCACGCTGAGCACGCCCTACCGCGAAGGCACGGTACTGCTTCGATACCGAACGAGGGATCTCGCGGTATCGGTGCCCGCAGAACGTGATTCGTCGGGCTGGCCCCAGATTTCGGCCCTTGTCGGGCGCGTGGACGACGCCATCAAGGTGCGCGGCGCCCTCGTCTATCCGAGCGTGATCGAAGACGTGCTGGTCGGACAGTTGCGCCAAGGCGCGGAGTGGCGCATCGAGGTAGACAGGAAGCAGGCCGCACACGACACGATCGCTGTGCGGTACGAGCACCCGGACGATTCTCTCCAATCCGGGCTCTTTGACGACTTGTACCGGCGCCTCGGGGTCAGACTGTGTCTCGAGGCCGTCCCGCCCGACACGTTCCCGCGGTTCAGCGGCAAGGCCGCCCGGGTCGTGGACAGGCGCGCGGACTGACGGCCCCCGAGGATTCGAGACCAGGCCCGAAGCGGATGCCGTCGGCCAACAGGCGCGCACGGATGTGGTGATCTGACGCTACGGCGGTAGTGCAGCCCGGAGAAATTTTCGGCTCCGGACGACGTTCGAGCCCTGCGCCGGCCGGACTGCTCGACAAGGAAGGCAGATGGTTGATGGCTGAACCGATCCAGACAGGCCCCGCTGCGACTGATTCACCTGATCAGCTCTCGCGAGCCGCGACATTCGAAAGGCACGCCCTCGCACGCCTAGCCGAGGAAGTGGAGACCCAGGTCGACCCGGCGGTGTTCGCCGCTGCGTTCGATCTCTTCCGGGCCGCCAACCGCTTGATGTACGACTTCGAAGCGAACGTTCACCGACCGCTCGGAATGTCGTGGGCGGGCTTCAGGGTGCTCTTTTGCACGTGGATCGAAAACGAAGTCGAGCCGCGCGAGCTGGCGAGGCTGTGCGCGGTATCCAGGGGCACGGTATCCAGTGTCCTGAACACGCTCGAGCGCGACGCACTCGTCAGCCGCCGGAAGCAATCGGCGGACAGGCGGGTGGTGACGGTGATGATCACCGACAGGGGTCGCCGACGCGTAAAGGAAGCGTTTGAGCTCCAGCATGCCCGGGAGCGCCAATGGCTGGGGGCCCTCGATCGGGAGACCATCGCCGGTCTCGTGGCACTGCTCCGACACCTGCTCGAATTGCCGAGACCGGAGATCCGGGCTGCATCGTCCGCCCGGAAGACCCCGTAGTCGCCTGCGCGGCGGCGGGCGGGCCGAGACGGAGTCAACGCCGATCGTGATGGAAGCTTGATCGTCGGACGGACGATGAGGGCTGATGAGGGATCAGAAGAACCCGTGTCGGCCTAAGTCTTGCCGGAAACCCGGGCGCCGCCGACCAGATCGCGAGCGACCGAGAAGGATCGCCGACCTGTCCTGTCGCCAGCCGGGCCCGGTTTAGCCAGACAACGCCTGCGGGAGCCAAAGCGCGAGCACGGGAAAGGCCAGGAGCAACCCCACGCGCAGCAGTTCGGCGCAGAAGAACGGGGCGACGCCACGGAAGATCTCGATCATCGGCGTGTCCCGGGCCAGGGCCGAGATGACGAAGGCGTTCATCCCTACCGGTGGTGTAATCAGCCCGAGTTCCACCACGATGAGCGCAAGAATGCCGAACCAGATCTTCAAGTGCTCGGTTGACATGCCGAACCCAGCCTCGTCCGCCGTCATGTAGAGCCCACCGTTGAGGTCCACGAGTACCGGCCAGAAGAACGGTATGACGAGCAGGATCATGGACAGGCTGTCCATCAGGCAGCCGAGGAAGATCAGTGCCAGCAGGAGGAGCACCAGTACCACCATGGGTGCCATGCCCGTCGCAAGGATCCACTCGGCCGTCGCCTGCGGCAGTCCGATGCGCGACATGTAGATCTTCAACAGCTCCGCACCGAACAGGATCAGGTAGATCATTCCGGTGGTGCCGGCGGTCTCGCGTAGCGCCTCCACCATCTCCGCCCGGCGGATCTCGCGAGTCCAGGTGCCATAGAGCCAGACCAGCGCCACGCCGACAGCGGCGGCGGGTGTCGGGTTGTAAAAGCCCGCGTAGATGCCGCCTAGGACGATTCCGAAAATGGCCAGCACCGGTACGACACCCATCGTTGCGTCGCGGAACTCCGCGGCATCCACTCCTTCGTGACGCGGACCGGCCTCGGGCCGAATGGCGACGTAGATAGCAATGGTCAGCAGGAACAGCAGAACCGCCAGGACCCCCGGCAGCAATGCCGCGGCGAACATGGTGACGATGTTCGCCTCGACGATGATCGCGTAGATGATGAGGACGACCGACGGCGGGATCAGGATGCCAAGCACCCCGCCCGCGGCGAGGGAGCCGGTCGCGAGTGCCCCCGAGTAGCGGTAACGCTTGAGTTCGGGCAACGCGACCCGACCCATGGTCGAGGCGGTGGCAAGGGACGAGCCACAGACTGCGCCAAAGCCCGCGCAGCCGGCGATCGCGGCCATCGCCGTGCCGCCCCTGAGCCAACCAAGCCAGGCGTTGGCCGCGCGGAACAGGGCCATGGAAAGCCCGGCCTTGCCGGCAAGCGCACCCATCAAGACGAACATCGGCACGACTGACAGGTCGTAGATCGAGAATTGCCCGTAAGCGAGGGTCTTGAGCTGATTCAAGACCAGCGCAGGCCCGTCGACGAATGCGATGCCGACGCCGCCCACCAGAATCATCGCGTAGGCGATGGGCATGCGGATGGCAATCAACGCGGCGAGAGCAACGAGCGAGCCCACGCCAAGGAGGATCGGTTCAGCCATCTCGCGTCTGACCGGCAGCTCCGCGCGCATTCTCGACCAGTGTGATCGCGGCCGCGGCGACCAGCAGCACAAGGGAAAGCACGATAGGTATGAAGCCTATCCAAACAGGTACTTGCATGATCGCCGTGACGTAGTTGTACTCCTTCTGATCAAGGAGGCCGGCGTACATTCGCCAGAGAAGCAGCACGCTGAAGAGCAGCGCGACGACTGAAGCCAGCAGCTTGAATAACGAGAGTGTCCGTGGGCCAACGCCGGAGGTGAATATGTCCGCCGTCACATTGGCTCCGGTGAGTTCGCAGTAGGGCAGGAAGGCGAAAGCCGCGACGGCGATGCCCATCTGGGTGATTTCAAAATCTCCCGGGAAGGGAACCCAGACCATGCCGCCGACGACCGAGGCGACATGCATCACCACGACGACCAGGACGATCAACCCGCCAAACAGTGCCCATGCATCGATGACGGCGGCAACCGCGCCAGAAAGTCCCGAGCGGCCCGCGCGGGCGGCAATTGCCACTAGTTCGCCCTGGAGTTGACCGCGATCTGCCCGCGCGCCTTGCGTACCAGTGCCGCGCCGTCGATTCCCTGCGACGAGACCTCCTCTATCCACCGGTCGACCACCGGAGCGAGCGCGGTACGGAAGGCCCGGGTTTCCTCTTCGCCCAGGGTGACGTGGGTGTTGCCCTGGTCGGTCGCAAACTTGATCCCGAAATCGTCGGTCGTGCGCCAGATCCGACCCACGTCACCCCACCAGTCGCGACCGGATGCGTCCCGAAAGGCCTGCTGGATCTCCTCCGGCAGCCCATCCCACCGCCGCTTGTTCATCGAGACCTGGAAGACAACCGTGCCAAAGCGTTCTTTCTCGACACCCTCGATCTGGTAATCGGTCTGCTCGTGGATCTTCAGCGGCGGAATGATCTCCCAGGGAATAAGCGCCCCGTCGACCACGCCTTTCTGCAGCGACGGTGGCAGATCCGGTACCGGCATCGCCACGGGAATCGCGCCGAGCGCCTCGATGATCCAGACACCAGTGCGGGAGGGAATGCGCAGCTTGGTGCCGACCAGCTCGCTTGGTCGGCGAACCGGCATGTCCCGCATGTGGAGGCCCATGCCCGCGTGAACATGCAGGAACATCACCTCGACGCCCTTGTAATCCTCGGCTAGGTCACTCTCGAACAGGTCGTGCAGCGCGAGGTTCGTGGCTACCGGATCGTTCTTGAAGACCGTTGGAAGTCCGAAGACTTCGGAACGCGGGAACGAACCGGGTGTATATCCGTTGACCGTCCAGACCAGATCCACGACGCCATCGCGCACCTGCTGGATGAGTTCGGGCGGGCGACCCCCGAGGGTCATCGCCGGAAAGATCTCGATCTTCACGCGGCCGCCGGATCGTTCCTCCACTGCCCTTGCCCACGGCTCCAGCATTTCCGTCTGCGCCGGTGCCTTTGCGCCGAGAAAGTGATGCAGCTTGAACGTGAAATCCTGCGCCTGGACCGCCGTGGAGATGGTCAAGGCAGCGACGGCGACGAGCGCCGTCTTGCGCAGACGTGGGTGCATCATCTTGCCTCGCAACGCGTGTGGACAGTTCCAACGATCTTATTGGACCCTCTGCAAAGGCGGGAACCAAATCATCCTGGCACTAGGTTCCCGACGCCTGCCGGTCACTGATGCCGCGACCCCAACGATCACCGCAGGCAACGGAACATTGCGAGCGCCTGGAGACCGGAAACACGCGCCTCGACCGGACAGCGGCAGCACGTGCGTGGGTCGAAGCCTTCAAAGGGCCGAATGTCCCTCGTGAACCTCGGGTCTGGGGGCCCGGTAGCCCGAGGAATTCTCACGGCCAGCCGACGGGGCGGACAGGTGGACTTCGTCTTGTCGACGACCCTCCTCCGTATATCCTGCACGTACAAGCGTGGCGGAGCGTGGCGCAGCCTGGTTAGCGCACTTGTCTGGGGGACAAGGGGTCGCCGGTTCAAATCCGGCCGCTCCGACCATGTTTGGCGTCCCGGTTGTTGGGCGGTCGTCTAATGGTAGGACGGCGGGTTTTGGTCCCGTAAATGTTGGTTCGAGTCCAGCCCGCCCAGCCACCAACTTGCCGCTACCGGCGGCACGGGTCGCGCACGAACGGCGGTTTCGCAGGCTGCGCGCTCCAACGTATGCTGCCGATCCGACGTCTCGATCCAGATTGGTACCTGTGAGCGCGCCGCTTGCGGGCGTTATATACGTTGGTATATAGGTAAAGGGTCACGCCCGGAGTCATCTATGCCCAATGGTCTCACCATGCCCGGGGTCGCCCCCGTGGTTGACCCGTACGGTCGCGATATCACCTACCTCCGGGTATCGGTGACGGATCGTTGCGACTTTCGCTGCGTGTACTGCATGGCGGAAGACATGACGTTCCTCCCGAAGAAGGACGTGCTGTCGCTCGACGAAATCCGGCGACTGTGCGGCGTCTTCGTGTCGCTCGGCGTGCGCAAGCTGCGCCTGACCGGTGGCGAACCGCTCGTGCGGAAGAACGTGATGCAGCTCTTCAACGAGCTGGGCGCAATGCTGGGCGGTGGCGGTCTCGAAGAGCTTACGCTCACCACGAACGGGTCCCAGCTCCGGCGCCATGCCGGGGCCCTCCACGCCGCCGGGGTTCGCCGGGTGAATGTCTCCCTGGACACCCTTGACCCCGACCGGTTCGGCGAGATTACCCGGTGGGGCCGTCTCGACCGGGTTCTCGACGGAATCGAGGCAGCCACGGAAGCGGGCCTGCACGTCAAGATCAACACCGTGGCGCTGAAGGGCGTCAACGAGGACGAAATCCCGGCGATGCTGGAGTGGTGCCACCACCGGGGGTTCGACTTTACGCTGATCGAGACGATGCCCATGGGCGATATCACCGGCGACCGGACCGACCAGTACCTGCCGCTGTCGATGGTGCGGGCTCGGTTGCGAGACATCTATGGCCTTGAAGAGATCGACTACCGGACCGGGGGACCGGCCCGTTATTTCCGGGCCGTGCGGACCGGGGGGCGGGTTGGCTTCATCACCCCGATGACCCACAATTTCTGCGAATCGTGCAACCGCGTTCGCCTGACGTGCACCGGGACGCTCTACATGTGCCTCGGTCAGGAAGACAGCGCCGATCTCCGTGAGGTCCTTCGCGCTACCGACGACGACGACGTGCTGCGCGCCGCCGTCACCGAGGCGATCGGCCGCAAGCCGCGGGGCCACGACTTCGTCATCAGCCGTCGCGAGCGCACCCCCTCCGTATCCCGTCACATGAGCGTAACCGGCGGCTAGAGCAAAGCCGGCACCACGCCGCTACCCTTCCCCGCCATGTCCGTTCCCATCGCGTTTGTCGCGGCCTCGACCGACGACGCCCAGTCGGCTTTGCGCACGCTGAGCCGCCGATACGACCATGTACCTCCGGCCGAAGCGAGTGTAGTCGTTGTCTTGGGCGGCGACGGAATGATGCTGAACGCACTGTCGCAATGGGGCCCCATGGGCAAACGGATCTACGGCATGAACAGGGGGACGGTCGGCTTCCTGATGAATCGCTACCGCGAGGAGGGTCTGGGCGCCCGCCTGGACGCGGCCCAGCCCGCCGTCGTCCATCCGCTACGCATGGATGCAGTCACCGCCGCCGGGGTGCGGCACACGGGCCTCGCGATCAACGAAGTCTCCCTGCTCCGACAGACCCGGATGACGGCCCGCATCCGGATACTGGTGGATGATCGCGAACGCCTTGCGGCCCTTTCCTGCGACGGCGTACTGGTGTCCACGCCAGCAGGCAGCACGGCCTACAACCTGTCGGCCCAAGGTCCGATTCTGCCGCTCGGGACGCCGCTCCTCGCGCTCACGCCGATTTGTCCGTTCCGGCCACGACGCTGGCGCGGAGCGCTGCTTCCCGAGCCGGCCAAGGTCACTTTTGACGTCTTGGAGTCGGAGAAGCGCCCCGTCAGCGCAACGGCGAGCGAGCTGGAGGTGCGGCATGTCCGCCAGGTCACCGTGACGGCTGACAGGTCGACTGAACTGACTCTTCTGTTTGACCCCGAGCATCACCTCGAGGAGCGGATACTCGCCGAACAGTTTATCCCCTGACGGGCCTCAGGATTCGAGTTCGGCCTCCGCACCTCGGCGGGTCTCGGACACGATGAGCTGTGCCACCGAGCGGAGCGCCTCCTCGACCCCTGCCCCCTCGAGGCGACAGAGCCGAAAGTGGTCGAGCTGGCGATCGGCGCTGCTGCCCTCGCGGATGATGTTTCGCACGTGCGCCACTTCCTTTTGACAATCGAGCGCCGCCGCATCTGCCGACAACATGTCCAGCAGTTCGTCGACGTAATCCACGAGGTCAACGCGGGTCCCCGACTCGAAGTCGGCAAGGAACGCCACCACGCCGTATCGCTGGGCCAGCCATCGGTTCTGCTGGATGATCTCGGGCGGGGGGTCGACCGGCAGCGGCCCCGTACGGACGGCATCCAGGAGGTGCCGGACCAGACAGGTGTAGAGCGCCACGATCGACATGCCATCGTCGATATCGGGACAGACGTCGGCAATTCGGAGTTCCAGCGTCGGGAATTTGACCGAAGGACGGAGATCCCACCAGATCTCCGAACCGTCCCTGACGAAATCGAGGCGACGATAGTTGTCGACGATCCGATCGTAATCCGCCCATGACGAGAGCACCGGCGGCAGGCCCGACCGGGGCAGCGCTGCCATGAGATTCATGCGGGAAGACTTGAATCCCGTGACATGTCCGCCACTGAACGGAGACGATCCGGACAGCGTCAGGAACAGCGGGAGATAGCTGCGCATCGCCGTCATCACCTGAACGCGTTCATCGGGCGTCCCGAAGCCCGCGTGCACATGCATCCCGCTTGCCAGCAGCTGCCGGATCACCGACTGGTACATGACCGCAAACTCGCGGTAGCGGTCCCGCGGCGTGACTGCCTGCGTTTCCCAGGCGGCAAACGGGTGCGTCGAGGAGGCCATCAGGCCGATTCCGTATTGGTCCGTGAGATCCAGTACCGAACGCCGGATCGCCACGATGGCCTCCCGGGCCTCCGCAACGGAATGGCATACCAGCGAATTCAGCTCGATCTGGGAGCGCAGGAGCTCCGGCACCGCCCGACACATGCCGTCGAGCTCGGAGAAAGCCTTGAGCAGGCGGGGATCCGGATCCACCACCAAGTCAAGCGTCTCGCGGTCAACGAGAAAGAACTCCTCCTCGATACCGAGCGTGATCTCGGAGCCAGTGCTCACAACGCACGGCCCTCATCCCGATCCCTCGCCGGCGGCCAGCTCGATCTGGGTTCGATCCAACCTCCCCCCAGGACCCGTGATCCTCGGTAGAACACCGCCGCCTGACCCGGAGCAACGGCCTGTTCGGGAGACTGAAACGACACCTCTGCCCGGCCCCCGGCCAAGAGCCGTACGCGGCCACTGGTACCGCGATGCGTGGAGCGCACCCGAAGCTGCACATCGTTCAGCTCGGTTCCGGGCTCCGACGCCTCGTCTGCGAGCCAGTTCACGTCGCGGATCGAAATGCCGGATACCCCGAGCGACTCCTTCGGGCCCACGACCACGCGTCGTTCAGCGGCGTCGATTCGGACCACGTAGAGGGGCTGGCCCGCGTCGGTGACCCCGAGACCGCGCCGCTGGCCGACCGTGAACCCGGTGATCCCGGCGTGGCTGCCAAGCACCCGGCCATCCACGTGAACGATGTCTCCCACCGCAGCGGTGTCCGGGCGCAGTGTGCGAACGATGTCGCGATAGTCGCCGTCAGGAACAAAACAGATGTCCTGGCTCTCCGGCTTCTCGGCCACGCCGACGCCGGCCCGAACCGCGGCCTGACGCGTTTGTTCCTTGGAGAACCCCCCCAATGGAAAGCGAAGCCGTTCGAGCTGTGTGCGGCTGGTGGCAAACAGGAAGTAGCTTTGGTCCTTTGACGCGTCGGCAGCTCGGTGGAGCTCGGGACCGCGCGGGCCCTCAACCCGCCGGACGTAGTGGCCGGTCGCCATCCAGTCGGCGTCGAGCTCCATCGCCGTATCCAGCAGGTCACGGAACTTCACCCGCTGATTGCAGAGGACGCACGGAACCGGGGTCACGCCTTCAGCGTACCGGTCGGCAAAGTCCTGCATCACGTTGTCCTGAAACCGCTTTTCGTAGTCGAGCACATAGTGCGGGATGCCGAGATGGTCGGCCACGCGACGCGCGTCGTATACGTCCTGGCCAGCGCAGCACGTCTTCGTGCCGGCATTGCGGCTTCCCCGGCCGTACAGGTGCAGCGTAATGCCGACGACTTCGTGTCCCGCATCATGCAGCAGCGCCGCCACGACCGAGCTGTCAACGCCGCCGGACATGGCGACGACGACGCGGCAGCGGCGGTTCATGCCGCGTGTCCGCTGGCCGACTTCTCGGCTGTCCGCCGGCTGTAGAGCGCCTGTGCCTCCGCGACCAGGTCGGACGTGAATTCGTTACCCCATTCCGGAACGAAATGGCCAGCGTTGCCAATGGCCACCGGCGAGCCAAGTCCGCGAATCCGCCCCGCCAGCGCGCGCATGGCATCAGGCGGGATGATCGGATCGCGCATGCCGGCGAGCAGCATCGCGAAGCCGTCGAAGGTCTCGCTCCACCACGTTTCCGCTGTCTGCGACAATTCTGCACCTGGATCCTTCCGCGACGTCGGGAAGAGCCGCGGCAGCGCCATGAGTGCCGACTTGTACGAGGCGTCCGGAAAGGGCGCCTGGTAGGCGTTGCACTGGGCGAGCGTCAGGATCCGGTTGGTCCGGGCCATCAACGACCGCACGTTCAGGTCGGGCTCCGCGCGAGCGGTGGCCAGCCAGTTCTGATAGCCGCCGGGAAGCGGCCGGCCCCCGGTGGCCAGCCACGTGTTGAAGCACACCAGACCGACGAACCGCTCCGGCATCGTGTGCGGGATCGTCATGCCGAGCGTGCCGCCCCATTCGTGCACGACCAGAACGATTTCCCGCAGGTCGAGACGCTCGATCAGGTCAATCAGACTGGAGCGGAGGCCGGCGAACGTGTAGGCCCAGGGATCCGCGGGCTTGTCGGACCGACCGAACCCCGGCAGGTCCGGAGCAACCGCACGGTGCCCCTGCCGCACGATTTCAGGAATGATGTGCCGATAGAGATACGCCCACGTCGGATGGCCATGCAGCAGCAGGAACGTGAGCGCGTCCGGGGATCCAGCCCCTCCCTCGTCCACGTAGTGCATGCGGACCGGCCCGCAACCGTCAAAGCCCGGCACGGCCTCCAGATAGTGCGGGGAAAACGGCCAGCCCGGGAGATCCCGAAACCGGTCGGCGGCGGCGCGGAGGACCTCTATGGCCATCGTTGCGGCGGCCCCGCCCGCGGTTGCCGCTCCGTCGGCACCGCGGGTCCGGTCCGGAGCGGCGGGCGGCTCTCGACCCTCGTAAGGCTCAGTCGAGAAGGACGCCGGGCAACCACAGAGCGATCTCCGGGAAGCCGATGACAAAGCCGAGGCCCACCAGCTGCAGCGCCACGAACGGAATGATACCGCGGTAGACCATCTGGATCTTGACGCTCGGTGGCGCCACACCCTTCAGATAGAAAAGCGCGAAACCGAACGGTGGCGTCAGGAACGACGTCTGCAGGTTCACGGCGATCAGCACGGCAACCCACGGGATCACCAGTCCGGCGGCAACGTGCGTCCCGAAGTCCAGCGTCTCCATGATCGGGGCGAACAGCGGCAGCACGATCAGCGTGATCTCGACCCAGTCGAAGAAGAAGCCAAGCAGGAACACCATCCCCATCATCAGGAACAGGATGCCCCACGACCCGAGCCCCATGTGCTCGACGAACGCGTGGATCAAGTCGTCTCCGCCCAGCGACCGGAAGACGTACGAAAACGCGGTCGCCCCGATGAAGATCCCGAAGATCATGGCGCAGGTCAGGCCGGTCCGCCCGACCACATCTTTCAGGACCGCCCTCGACAGCCGACGGTTAAACACCGCCAAGATGATGGAACCCAGTGCGCCAACCCCGGCGGCCTCCGTCGGTGTCGCGAAACCGGCAAAGATCGAGCCCAACACCAGGAAGATCAGGAAGATCGGCGGGAAGAATGACCGCAGCACCATCCGCACCAGTTCCGCCTGGCTATCCGGACCTTCCGACGCTGGTAGCGGCGGCGCCAGCGTCGGGTTTAGGCGCGTGCGGAAAAACAGATAGACGATGTACAGGGAGGCTAGGACCAGGCCCGGGAAAACGGCTGCTATGAACAGTGTTCCCACCGAGATCGACAGCAGGTCCGCCATGATCACCAGCATGATCGACGGAGGAATGAGAATCCCCAGCGTCCCCGATGCGCTGATGGTTCCCGTTGCCAGAGACGGGTGGTATTTGCGCTCGAGCATCACCGGCAGCGCGAGCAATGTCATCATCACGACCGAAGCGCCGATAATGCCGGTGGTGGCAGCCATGATGGTGCCCATGATCGTCACGGACATCGCCAGCCCGCCAGGCACGCGGCGGAGCAGGACCTGCAGGCAGTGCAGCAGATCGTTTGCGACCCCGGACCGCTCCAGCATCGTGCCCATGAAAATGAACATCGGCACGGCGACGAGGATCAGGTTCTCGCAGACGCCACCCCAGATTCGGGAAATGATGTTGAAGAACTCAATGAATGAAAATACGTCGGCTGCAAGGCCGAGGAAGCCAGAACCGAGGGCCACGCCGCCCAGCACGAACGCAACCGGAAACCCGCTGAACAGCAGCGATGCCAGCGCCAGGAACATCAGGACTGGCATCAGGGTGATGAGTGTGTCCATTACTGCTCTCCCCTGATGGCCTGTGTTTCCTGGGCGGCCGCCGCGCGGAGCTCCTCTTCCGGATTACGGAGCTCGGGAAGCGACTTGGACAGTTCAAGCGCGGCTGCCGCCTGGCCGGTCTCGAGCAGCACGAGGTACGCCAGGTTCCTGAGCAGGACCGCCACGCCGGCGACAAGCAGCAGCAGCATTCCAAATGGCACGAACGACTTGATGATCCATCGATGGGACAGACCGGTGAGGGCAGACGACACCTCATTCATGCTGAATGACCGCTGGGCAAAGTCGAGACCGAACCAGATCACGAGCGCTGCATATGGGATCAGGAACAGCGTGATGCCGGTGACCTCGAGCCGGGCCTTCCAGAGCTGAGAAAACCGTTCACGGACGACCTCGATCCGGACATGGGAGTTCCGCAGGTAGCCGAAGCCCAGCGCCAACAGGAACAACGCCGCATGGAGGTGCCATTCCATCTCCTGCAGTTTTGTCGAGCCAAGCACCAGGAAGCGGCGAGTCACGATGTCAAAGATGATGATGAAGATCAGGGGGATCGACAGCCATGACCCAACCATCCCGGCAAAGGTAAGCCCGCGGTCGAGCGCGCGACTGAAGCGCACCAGCGGATGTCGCTCCGGCGCCTGGACGCTCCCAGAATTGTCCATGGACATAGGTATCGGGTCTCCTTCTGCGTAACCGGCGGGATCAGGGGATTCCGGCGAGGCCCGTAACTTCGGAGCCGCTGGCGATGCCTTATATACCAGCTTGCCAAAGAAGAAGGGCAGTCTGCCGCTTTGCGTCAGTCCCCAACCGTCTCGATCTCGAGCGTCTCCAATCCGGGAATGATACGAAGCCCATCGGCGAATACCGCCGTAGGAACAACCACCTCCATGGTCTTGGCAGGATTACCGCGCAGCACGGAGGTCGATGATCCGACGGCCGCCTCTACCCACCTTCGGCCGGGTCCCGGTTCCGGATCGGCAGCCAGGCATTCAAGCGCCGGGGACCTAACGTACCCCAAGAAGCGTTCGGAAAGGGCGGCCTCAACGACTGCGGAACAGTTCGGCTGGCATTGAGATCGTCGTGTAACGAATGCTTAACGATGGCAGACTATGGAAGAATGAGGAGCGTGTGAAGCCCAACGGCAGTCTCCTGCCCGAGCCAAGATGATGACAGCCCGACAAACAGAGCCGGGAACCCCCGCACACGCGCACCGTGGGTAGATCGTCCATCCGCACGCCGGTGGCCACGGACTTCGAGGTCGTGGTCCACCGACGGCTCTCACGACGCGGATTCCTTGGCGGGGCCGCCGCGCTGAGTGCGACTGCCTTCGTGATGGGGGCGGCCCGGGCCAAGCCCGCGCCGCCCGACCCGGCTCGCGGTCCCCTTCCATTCAGTTCGGTCGCCGCCAACACCCGTGACACTGTCACCGTGCCCGAGGGTTACAGCTGGCATGTCGTCGTGCGGTGGGCCGACGCGATGTGGTCAGACGGACATCCGCTCGACCCGGTCACCGGCGGGACCGGGGCCAGCCAGGAGCGTGCGTTCGGCGACAACAACGACGGGATGGAGTTGTTCACGATCGGCCACCGGACACTCCTCGCGGTCAACAACGAGTACGTCAACCGCCACATCCTGTTTGGAACGTCAGGCTCCGGGCTGCCCCGAACCGCCGACGACGTGCGCAAGAGCAAGGCGGCGCACGGTGTGTCGATCGTCGAGGTCCGTCAGCAAAACGGGACCTGGTCCGTCGTGTCGGACTCCTCCTACAACCGGCGGATCACGGCGGATACGCCTATGGCGATCACTGGACCCGCCCGCGGACATCACCTGCTCCGGACGGCCGCGGATCCTGCCGGTATCCAGAGCCTTGGTACCTGGAACAATTGCGGAAGCGGCAAGACCCCCTGGGGCACGTTCCTTACCTGCGAGGAGAACTTCCACTTCTACTTCGCGTCGAGTGATCCCGAAGCGGAACTCCCCGATGCGCTCGCGCGTTACGGGGTCCAGGCGTCTGACCGCAACATCGGCTGGAGCGCCCACGACGAGCGCTTCGACATCGCAAGACATCCCAATGAACCCAACCGCGTGGGTTACGTCGTGGAGATCGACCCGACCGATCCCTTGTCGATTCCGAGGAAACGTACCGCGCTTGGCCGGTTCAAGCACGAAAACGCGGAACTGGTCGTGGCCGACTCCGGGCGGGTGGTCGTCTACATGGGGGACGATGAGAGGGGCGAGTTTCTCTACCGGTTCATCAGTGACGGGCACTACCGCGAAGGCGGGGACAACGCGGGACTTCTGGAAGCGGGCACGCTGTTCGCGGCCCGGTTTGACGACGATGGCAGCGGTGCGTGGCTCCCACTCACACCGGAAACCACCGGGCTTCCTTCCGCGGCGGACATTTGCGTGCATACGCGACAGGCGGCCTCCGCTGTCCGCGCAACGACCATGGATCGCCCTGAATGGGTAGCCGCAAACCCGACCGGGCCCGAGGTGTACTGCTGTCTCACGAACAACACGCACCGCGGCAAGGAACCCAACAGCGGAGGCGACCCCACCCCGGTCAACGGCCCGAACCCGAGGGCGGAAAACCGCTACGGCCAGATCGTGCGTTGGCGGCCTACGAGGGGCGATCACGCCTCGTCCACGTTCTCCTGGGACCTCTACGTGGTGGCGGGAAATCCGGCCGTTCACACGGGTCCGAACGCCGGCTCACCCAACCTCACCACGGAGAACATGTTCAATTCTCCCGACGGCCTGGCGTTTGACAGCACGGGGATGCTGTGGATCCAGACCGACGGGGCGTACTCGGACGAAGGCGACTTTGCCGGTCAGGGCAACAACCAGATGCTGCTGGGCCACCCGGCGACCGGCGAGATCCGACGCTTCCTGGTGGGCCCGAAAGAGTGCGAAGTCACCGGTGTGACCTGGAGCGCCGATCGAAAGACCATGTTCGTCGGAATCCAGCATCCTGGCGAAAAAGGCGGCAGCCACTTTCCCGGCGGCGGCGACACGATCCCCCGGTCTGCCGTGATCGCCGTCACCCGTGACGACGGCGGGCGCATCGGCTGAACTTCCGCGCCAGGCTGTCCGGACGAAGAGCCTCGGGAAACGCGGCGCAGCGGGCCAGCTTTTCGTCCACGGGGGGCCCGGAACGCGTGGACAAGACGCGGGCGGAGTTCAGGCTTGCCTATGTGGCGGGCCTTGACGTCATTACCGCGACCGCAGGCCCGGTACGTCGGCCTCCACGTCGAACGCGTCGCGAATACCGTCCCCCAGCACGTTGAACGCGACCACCGTCACGAAGATGAGGAGACCCGGCCAGACTGCCAACTGTGGCGCCTCGCGGATCATCCCCTGGGCCCCCGTCAGCATACCGCCCCAACTGGCGAGCGGCGGCTGAATCCCGAGCCCAAGGAAGCTCAGCACCGATTCCGTGAGAATCAGATTTCCCACGGACAGCGTCGCTGCCACGACGATCGGCGAAAGCGCGTTGGGCAGCACGTGCCGGATCAGGATGGTGGTCGAACCGGTGCCGAGGGCGCGGGCCGCCTGAACGTATTCCCGCTCGCGCACCACCAACGCCGCTCCCCTCGCCAGTCGTGCGACGGTTGTCCAGCCGACCAGCGCCAGAATCAGGATGATCCTGAGAGTCGCGTGCTCAGGACGATCGGCATCGAGGCCCAGACGCGAGAGGTCGGCTGCGGCCATGACAATGAGAAGCGGCAGGAGCGGCAGAGCTATCACGAAGTCCGTGATCCGCATGAGCACCGCATCGAGCCATCCACCGAAGTAGCCGGCCGCAAGTCCGAGCGCCGCGCCGATCACGGTCGCCACCAGCGCTGCCGCCAGCCCGACAAACAGCGATACCCGGGCACCTTGGAGGAGACGGAGCAGAAGATCGCGGCCGAGTTCGTCGGTCCCGATGGGGTGGCCCCAGCTTGGGCCCGAAAGGCGGGCCAGCAGATCGATGGTTTCGGCTTGCAGGCCGAGCGCCGCTTCAGCCAGGGGAAAGGCAAGTGCCATCAGCCCCAGAACGACCAGCACGACGGCAGCGGCGACTGCGGGACCATGGCGGCGAAACCGCTTCCAGGCGCCGAGGCGGGCACCCACAGCCGGCCTCACGACACTGCCGCCCCGATCCGGACACGCGGATCCATCCATGCATATGTGAGGTCAGCGGCGAGATTGCCCAGCAGCACCAGCAGCGTGGCGAACAGCAGGCTCACGAGGGCAAGGTTGTAATCGCTTGCCATCACCGCGTCGTAGATGAGCTTTCCCATGCCCGGATACGCGAACATGGTCTCGGTCACCAGCGCACCGGAGACCAATGTGCCGAGAGAGAGCCCGACGATCGTGATCACGGGGACCAGGGCGTTCTTCAGTGCGTGCCGAAAGATCACCCGCCGTTCGCGAAGTCCTTTCGCCCGGGCGGTACGCACGTAGTCACGACGCAGTTCTTCCATCATTGCCGCGCGGACGAACCGGATGAACCCGCCGACCGTGGCGGCGCTAAGGGTGACCACCGGCAACACCATGTGGCGCCAAGCCTGCGTGCCGTCTTCAGCCAAATTGCCGCTGCCGCTTGCCGGCAGCCACCCGAGTTCGACCGAAAACGCCATGATCAGCAGCAGGGCCAGCCAGAACGCCGGCACGGAGTAGGCGCCGAGCGACAACAGGCTGATCAAGTGGTCCAGCCACGAATAGGCACTCCGGGCAGCCAGCACGCCGGCCGGAATCGCAAGGGCGAGCGACAGGAGGAGGCTGAATCCGAGCAGCTCCACCGTCACGCCGAGACGCGGCCAGAGCAGTTCGAGCACCGGTCGATGGTGCAGCCTCGAGTAACCGAAATCGCCGGTGAGCGCGGCTCCCAGCCAGTTCAGGTATCGCTCGTGGAGAGGGAGATCCAGGCCATAGAGAGCCTTGAGGCGGGCGGCGTCCGCGGGGGTGAGCCGCGGATCCGCCTGCACCATGACGTCGATGGGGTCCCCAGGCATCAGGCCGATCAGCGCGTAGAGCACCATCGACATGATGACCAGTACCAGCGCTACCCCGGCGGCACGCCGGCAGAGATAACGGATCACGGCCCGGAGGGACCGGTTACTCGACGGCGCGCCACTCCTCGATCCACATGGTAGCCGGCACCTGGTGCCCGGTGGGGCGGACTCCGCTCAACCAGACCGGAACGACGTACGGCTCTACCCGGAAATACAGAGGCATTGCCGGCAGGTCTTCCGCGTACATCTGCTGAAGTTCCGACCACATCGCATTCCGCCTGTCGGGATCAAGCTCGAGTTCGAGGGCGTCCAGAAGCTCATCCATCCGGTCGGAGCGGTAGCCGGGGAAATTCTGCCCGGAATAGCCATTGTCCTCGGACGGAACTCGATCCGAGCGCAGCATCTCGACCGGCACTCCCTCGGGCGTCGAGAGGAAGGCGTACATGTTCAAGCCGGGGTTGGTCCGCTGGCTCACGGTCTGCCCGAAGAACACCCGCGCCGGCTCATTCCGGATCAGCGCTTCTACACCGACTTCACGGAACTGCGCCTGCAGCACCTGCTGCACAAGCTCCCGCACCCGCGACCCCGCTGTCGTCATCAGTGGAAAGGACAGGCGCTGCCCTTCGGCATTCACCCGAATCCCGTCAGATCCCTGATTCCAGCCCGCCTCTTCCAGCAGTTGCACGGCGCGTTCGGGATCGTACGCATAGGCACGCACCTCCGGATCGAAACCTGGAGCCAATGGATGCATCAGTGAATGGGCGACCTGTTGCTTGCCGCCGAACAGCGCATCGACAAACGCCTTCCGGTCGATCGCGTACATCAGCGCCTGACGTACTCGCCGGTCTCGGAAGTATGTGGAATCGAGGTTGAAGTCGACGTGCTCGTAGATGAGGCTGGGTACGAACGAAACGTCGAACATTCCCGCGTCGTCGCGCTCGAACGCCAGCGCCTCGTCCACGTTGAAGCCGACCTGGCCGGCTACGTAGTCGACGGCACCCGACAACAGGTTTGCCCGAAGGGCCGCCGTGTTCTCGATGACCCGAACGACGATCCGCCCGAACGCAGGCGCCTGACCGTACCACGTGGGATTTGGCTCGAGCACCACATGGCTGCCGGACGCGACCTCAGTGATTCGATAGGGCCCGTACCAGAGGCCGGGCTCAGTCGGACGGGTGTCGTAAAGAGTCCGGTTCCGGTATTCGGCTGGCTCCGCCGCGGGCTCGGCCTCGAGGTGGGCAGGCAGGATGGCACCGCCGAAAGCGTTGTACGTATAGGTAAGCCGGTCGACGTGCAGCGTGAACGTCTTGGCGTCGATCACGTCGATGTTCAGAATCCGCGCGTACTCCTCGCGGGCAGCGAAACCCGTTCCCTCGCGAAGCGCGGTCTCCCAGGTGAACACGACATCGGCGCTCGTCACCGGGGTGCCATCACCCCATGTCGCGTCCGGGTGCAACTGGTAGGTGACGGCAACTCCGGTGCCGCCATCGGCAAGCTCGACCCGTTGGGCAAGCCCGTTTTCGATGGTCGGGAGCCGGGTGCAGAGAAAGCAGCGCAGCTTCCAGTCGTGCCCGTAATCGGTCACCGGTCGCAACGCCATGGCCAGGATGTACTGCTTCGCCGCCATCAAGTTGATGGCGGGGTGGAACGTCGACGGAAACTGCGTGATTCCGATCGTCAGCGTGTCGGCGGCCCCCGACACCGGCACCGGGACACCCAGCGTGCACGCCATGAGGAGGGCCGCGACGCGCGGCATCAGCTGCCAACGCGTCCGTCCCTGGCGGCAGCGCGACCTCGTCATCGCACGAAGCCCACCCGAGGGAGGAAGCCCCGGCCGACACCCGCTCTCCGCAGCTCGTTGCACCCACGCTGACACAAGGCGAGCGAATCTCCGAATCATCAACACGGCAGCGAAATCGACGTTTCCGCCTACCTGCGCACGCCGAAAATCCCCCCGAAACGGGAGGCTGGCTTACATGATGGGCGCTACCAGCGGCGGGATGGAGGAGCGAATATCGTACACCGTTCTGGTGACCGCCTGTCCAATCAAGTCCATGCGTTCGAGCTGACGCAGACGCCCCTCCACGTTCTTCAGTTCACGCGTCGAGAGAATGCGATCGAGCACGCCGCACGTATCGGCCAATGTCAGGATCACGATGTCCCGCGGGTCCGGAAGCCCGTCATCAAGCAGCACGTTCACGATCCGGCGCTTCACTTCGCGTTCCTCGCCGCCGTCGATCTGTGGGTATCGACGCGAGCCGAAGAACCAGAGCAGCCGTTCCTCAACCCGCTTGAGAATCTTGGCTTCAACAAGTCGTTCCGCGATCCGGTCCCGGTACTCGCCCGAGCGATGACTCAATACCTGCACCCAGTATGCGGCGTCATGCTGTTCCTGATCGGCGACGATGCATTCAAGTACCTCGTCAAGCAGCGGATCTCCGGTAGGTTCCGTGCTGACGGTGAACAGTTCGTCCAGCCCGGTATCGATCCGGCATCGCAACGCGAGGTCCATGAGGATGGCCCCGGCAATTGCGCAGTCGATCTGGATCGCAGGGACGTCGACCGGCGTACCCTTTTCGTCGTCCAGAGTCAGAAGAAGTATTTCTTCAGGAATGGAGAGCATCGGGCAACTCGCTTGACGTCGTTGATGCTACGGTACCGTTCCGCTGCCTTCAACCTGATTAGCCCGACGATTCACCTTCCGAGGGAGGCGTTTCACCGAGGAAGCGGGCGACCAGCCAATGCCGCTCACCGTTGCGGATGATCATGCAGAGGACCGATTTCTGACCACGGTCCCGGGCAGCGCTGACCTGCCTGACAAGGTCCACCAAGGTCGGAACCCGTTCCTGGTCAACCTCGACCACCAAGTCGCCTTCCCGCAGACCTCTTGCCACAGCGGGTTGCGGAACGGCAACCACCACCAGCCCCTTGACGGTGCCCCGGATGCCGTGGGCGGTGGCCAGGGCACGCGTCAGGTCGGAAAACGTGATGCCCAGGCCCTCGACCAGCAACTCCTTGGCCGGTCCGTCAGGTACCTGGCCGGCCAATTCCAGCCGGATGTCACCGCCCTCGGAACGAAAAGCGTTCTCGCAGTACGAAACCCCGACGTCGCCCGTACCGTCCAGCACGCAACTCTGGATATCGAGCTCCACGGATGCGACCGCGCGGCACGCGGCTGAATCCCCCGCGGGGACCGCGAACGAGGCAACGCGCTGAAACGGCTGGAGACGCCGCACTCGCCCCACCGCAAAGACCCCTCGGCCGATTTCCACACCGCTGGCACTTCGCGCCGTGAAATCGGCAACAAATCTGCTCAAATCGGCAAACAGCCGATTCCTGACCTGAAAGGACAGGTGGCAGCTGTCCCCGGACAGCGATGAGCCGACAATGCTGACGACGAGACCAGGTTCGGCAGTCTCTCCTGAGGCTGGCGCCGCCGCGACTGCGGCCGCCAGAAGGACCGATGCTGCAGCCGGCCCGGCTCTCACGCAGCCGCCTCGACTGCCCGGCGCAGAAACTCGATCCTGTCCTGCCCCCAATAGAGCTCGCCATCAAACAGGAATGTCGGCGCGCCGAACACGTTCGCGGCAATGGCGTCTTCAGTGTTCTTCGCGAACTCCGGGTCCGCGTCGCCCCCCTTGGCGGCGGCCAGGACCTCGGCGCCGTCGAAACCGCAGTCCGCAGCGATCGCCGTCAGCGTTGCCTCGTCGGAGATATCGCGATCCTCGGCCCAGCACGCACGCATCACACGCCACGCGAATTCGGGCGCGTCGCCAGGGCCCGCCAGCGCCGATACCAGCATCTTGCCCGACAGCGTCGGATTCACCGGAAAATGTTTGGGGTGAAGGTTCAGTTCGATGCCGAGGTATGCCCGCCATCTGCGCAACTCGTTAAGCCGGTTTTGTTGCACAGCGACGGGCCGGTCTCCGACCGCCTTGATTCCGTTTCTCTGGAACACGGTGAAAATATCGTACGGTCGAAAATGGAGGGGGACGTGATGTTCTGCCGCTAGTGCACGGACCCGCGGGGTCGCCAGATAGGTCCAGGGCGACGTCAGGGCAAGAAAAAACTGGATCGGGCGGGCCATGCGATACTCCTATACCGTGCGGTCAGCGGTTGGTGCCGCCGTGCTACGCTCGGCGCCACAATAGACGACCGTTCCAGCAAACCGGGTCAGGATTCAGAACGCAATGATCGAGCGAAGGTTCTACCTTGAAACCCAGGACGGATCGATGGATTGCTTCTCCGTCCACCCGGAAGAAGGAGGCCCGTTTCCCACTGTCCTCTTCTACATGGACGCGCCCGCCATCCGCGAAGAACTCCGAGATATGGCGCGGCGACTTGCCAGTGCGGGCTACTTCGTGCTGCTTCCGAACCTGTTCTACCGGGTCGGCACCGAGCGCAACTATCCCTTCGACCAGGCCGCCATCCGAAACGATCCGAAACAGCGCCAGATCATGGCCGAGACCATGGCCGACCTGACCAACGCCAAGGTGATCAGCGACACGGAATCGATGCTCGCGTACGTTGCGCGCGAGGATGCGGCAACCCGGTCGACGGCTGCGCTTGGCTATTGCATGAGCGGCCAGTACGTCGTTTCCGTGATGGCCGCCTTCCCGGAAACGTTTTCCTGCGGGGCGTCGTATTACGGCGTTCGAATCATTACCGACGAGAGTGACTCACCGCACCTGGCAGCCGACCGGATCCAGGGCAAGCTCTATCTGGCATTCGCCGAGCGCGATCACTGGGTACCTGACGAGAACCTGGAGCGAATCCGGGAACTCTTCACTGGCGAGGACAAGCCGCATCGGGTGGAGCTGTACCCTGGCACGGAGCACGGCTTCGCGTTCTGGAAGCGTCCGGTCTATCACAAGGACGCCGCCGAACGTCACTGGGAACGCATGCATCAGCTCTTCCGGCAAAACTTGGCAGTGGCGCCGGGATGGTCCTGAAGCCAGGACGGTCGATTGCAAGCAGCTGACGGCTTCAGCAAGTCTGGCTGGGGAACCTGGATTCGAACCAGGATTGCTCGGTCCAGAGCCGAGAGTTCTACCGTTAAACTATTCCCCAGCGCGTGACGCTTTGTGTGCCCGCATTTCGCGGGACCCATGGCTCGCAGTATACCAACTGTGCTGCCATGGACGCGCCGCTCTGCGTGAATTGGTCAAGTCCGGGGATGGAAATTCGCCGGCCGGCCGGGCGGCAGGATCACTGCGTCCCGGCACGAACGCCCGAGCGGGCCGGGCCGGGAGAAGTTCCTCCTCGCAAATCAGGAACCAAAATGGGACCTCGTCCGAAGACGAGATCCCACAGGAAGGAGGAAACACACGAAAAGATTCGTGTGTGTCGAATATGGGGCATCGGTGTGTGCATGCAAGCGAAGGCCGATGCAAAACGCTCGTATTAGTTATGCAGTTTTTGCATATTTTAGTTCGTCGGAATATTCCTGACGGAGCCATACATCAGAATGAAACTCCCAGTTCACGTTTCTGGTTTCACAAAACCGGCAGTCTCATATGCGACAAACGCATGCCTTCCGATTGGACTGCGTTAATTCCGCTCAGGAATGAGGAATTTCTGGCCCGGGTAGATCCAGTGCGGATCGGCGATTTGATAGCTGTTGGAGTCGTAAATCAGCGTGTACAGGATGCCCCGTCCGTAATGGCGGCGAGAAATTCCCCACAAGGTGTTTCCTTTGACGACGGTAACGACCGTCGCCGCTGCAGGAATCAACTTGCCGCCGGCACGAATTAGCGTGGTGACGATTCGTTCCGTGACGGTATCGTCGTTCGGCGCAGTCTGGTCAATCCGAACCTTGTAGCTGCCTGTTTTCGCAAGCGGGTGCTGGATGCGAACCGTCCAGTAGCCGTTCTCGCCGATGATCGTGGAACCCGTCACCTCGTTGTCCAGGTAGACCGTGACTTTCTGCCCCGCTTCGCCGCCGCCAGTGATCGACGCGTAGCCGTCCTCATCGAACGTCACCGTGGTTAGTGAGAGCACCGTGTCGGGCTCGGCCATCGACGGGCTCGGCTGAATGACACCCACGGTCTCTCCCTGCTCGTCAACCAGCAACGCGATCGGTGCCTCGCTCGGCGTGCTTTCCGTCGGTTCGGTGACGCGGGCGGCGAGCATCTCGCGATCCGGAATTAGCACCACGACAATTCGCGAGGCCGTCCGTCGGTCAGGAACGTCGGGTGACAGCGCGGCAATGGAAAGTTCCCGCACGCCGGGCAGTAATTGCACGTCGGGAACAAACACGAACTCGCCGTTACGGTTGGTGTCAGCTGTCGCAATGACTTCGCCATCGACGACCAGCTCGACCTGAGACCCGGGCGCCGTCCGGCCGGCGACGACGACCGTCCCGTCGGGAGACACCTGCACCACGTCAAACTGGGCCACGTCTTCCGGCGGCGGGGGAGCCGTCGATTCTGGCCCCGGAGGGGACTCTTCCAGGATCGCTGCACCCGCACGATCGGGCGCGGTTGCGTCAGCCGGTGCCTCCGGCAATGCCGCCACCTGTTGTGCGGCCGGCGCTTCAGATGGAACTCCGTCATCCGGTCCTGGCCCATCCGCGCGCACTGCTGACGCAGTGTCCGGGGACTCAGGAGTCAAGGCTGGCTCCGCGGCAACTCCATCGGCTGTTTGAGCTTCGGACAGAGGTGTGGTCGCGGGTTCCTCTTGCTCGGCAGCTCGCTCGGATCCGTCCGTCGAAGGCGCAGGCACCGAAGCCTCCGCGTGCTCGTCCGGGGTCGTTTCGGCCTCGGCCAACGCCGGCTCCGCGTCCTGCGGCTCGATCGGCTCAGGCTCTGCCGTGGGCTCCGGAGCGGACGCCACCAGCGGGTCCACTTCCGGGACGCCCCCGGTCTCGGATCCCGCCGTCACCGGCGGCGTTTCCTCAGTGGGCGCGGGCGGAGTCGCTTCGGCCTCGGCCAACGCCGGCTCCGTGTCCTCCCGCACGACCGGCGCACGTGGTTCCGCGGGCTCCGGGGCAGGCGCCACGATCTCGGCCACCGCTGGAACGTCCCCGGTCTCCGATCTCGCCGTCGCGGACGGCGTTTCTTCCGCAGGCTCAGCCGAAGTCACTTCGACATCGGCCAGCACAGGCTCCGGGTCCTCCTGCTCGGCCAGCTGAGGCGCTGCCGCAGGCTCCGGGGCAGGCGTCACGACCGGGTCCACCTCCGGGACGTCCCCGGTCTCCGATCTCGCCGTCGCGGACGGTGTTTCCTCACCGGGCTTGTCCAGGGTCGCTTCGGCCTCGGCCAACGCCGGCTCCGCGTCCTGTAGGTCGATCGGCTCAGGCGCTGACACGGGCTCCGGGGTAGGCGCCACGACCGGTTCCACCACTGGAACGTCCCCGGTCTCGGATCCCGCCGTCGCTGGCGGCGTGTCCTCTAAGGGCGCGGGCGGAGTCGCTTCGGCCTCGGCCAACGCCGTCTCCGCGTCCTCCTGCCCGACCGGCTCTGGCGTTGCCGCAGGCTCCGGGGCAGGCGCCACGACCGGGTCCACGCCTGCGGGTTCCCCCGTTCGGGCACTTGTTGGCGCTGGCGACGGTTCCCCTGCAGGTTCGGCCACCACCGTCGTCGGCGAAGCGGGCGCCTCGTCCTGCTGCGCGACCGGCGAATCAGGCGGATCGGCCTCTCCGCCAGACCCAACTTCTGTTTCCGTGCCCGGGTCGGCAGGCTCGGGCTCAACTGCTGCGGGCGGAGCCGCTGCTTGATCTTCAGCGGCCGAGGAAACTGCACCTTCCTCTGGGGGCGAAGCTGCGTCGCCAGCTTGTCCGGCCGGGACTTGTGTTTCGACCTGCTGGGGCTGCCCAGCGGAATCTTCCGATTCCGGTGGTCCGGCTGACGAATCCAAGGGATCTTCTTCAGAAGTGGTTGTTTCTACGTCGACGGTGCCTTCGGCTTGCTCATCGCTCGCCGCGGAAGACGGAACCTCATTATCAGTCGGGGAATCAGCCGGCGTCGTTGCCTGTCCCTCCTCCAGGGTCAGGCCGTCTTCTGCCGGCTCTGGCACGGCCGCAACGGTCGATTCAGGCTCTGGCGGTTTGTCGACGGCAGCGTCCGCCTCCCCATTGTCCGTCGTGTCGCCGGGCTCGGGATCCCGCATTGGATCCGGTGGCGGAGCCGTGGCATCTGCCTGTTCCGTGGTCAGAGATGCGACCCGCCTCAGGGCGTCTTCCCTCGCCATGTCGTACAGGGCGAACAGTCCGTAAACGACCAGTGCGATCGACACGGCTGCGCCGACTGCGATCCAGCGGGAGCTAGGGGGCATGCAACTTTCTCGCGTATCGTGCCGGGGCGACGCTCTGCACAGGGCGCTGCATCGCCGGCAACCGGGTCAACCCCTGCCAAACCGGACGCCAATGGTCGTTAGCAAACCACAAAGACTGCTGAATTTCCACTTGGTCTGCCTGTTGAAGCGGTAGCTTGCCCGCCGGTTTTGCGAAGTGTTCAAGACAGGAGTAACGGGCACGAACGTGCGCCGGGCTGCCCGCAGAGTACGAACTACCGAACTCGCAGCGGGTAGGTTGCCTCCGCCGTGTAGACCGCTCCCTCCCGGCCAAGGTGCGAGGAGTACAGCGAAAAGCCGTCGGCGAGCCAAGTCACCGGTTCCAGCAGGCCAGCCCCATCCAGGCAGTACTGCAGCCTCGAACGTCTTGCAGATCGGTGGATTCGGGCAAGGGTGACGTGCGGCTTGAAACGTCGGCGCCCCGTTGAATCAAACGAGCGCAGAGCCTGTTCGACAGCGCGGTGCAACCCGGTCAGGTTCACCTGAGACTCCACGGTACGGACGATCGCCCTGGGCCGCCGGTCCGCGCCTTGGTACATGTCCAACCCAACGCATCGCACGGGGACCGGCTGATTCCGGATCTCGTGAAGGGCTTCGTCGATTTCCGGGAGGTCGGCGCTGTCCAACTTCCCCAGGAAGCGCAATGTGACGTGGAGGGATTGAGGCGCCATCCAGCGAACGCCGGGCAGGCTGGTTCGGAACTCCAGCAACCGGTCTGCGCACTCAGGCGGTACCGGCAATGCCACGAACAGGCGGGGCATGCGTCGTTCCCAAGGTCAGGGAACCGGGATCGTCGCGTTGATCTTCGGAACATCGTATCCGCGCCGTACCGCGTCGCGCGAAGCGATGTCCTGGTACCACCTGAGCACGTTCGGGAATGTCTGAAGGTCGATGTCCTGCCATTCGAACCGTGCGATCCAAGGCCACGTGGCGATGTCCGCGATGCCGTAATTCGAACCTGCGAGATAGGCCGTTGAGTCGAGCCGCCGGTCAAGTACTCCGTAAATCCTTCGGGCTTCCTTGCCGTAGCGCTCTTCCGCGTAGGGGGCCGCCCCGCGATTGAACTTGAGGAAATGGTGCGCCTGGCCGAGCATCGGACCCACTGATCCGGTCTGCATCATCAGCCACTGCATGACCTGCCGGTGCTCCTCGGCGTCCGCGGGCTGAAATGCCCCGGTTTTCTCGGCGAGGTAGAGCAGGATCGCTCCAGCTTCCATCATGCGGACACCGGCCTCTCGATCGACAATCGCCGGAATCTTGTTGTTTGGACTGAACTCCAGGAATTCAGGAGCAAACTGCTCATCCTTGGTGATGTTGACTGGATGCACCTCGTATTCGAGCCCAACCTCTTCAAGAAATATCGAGACCTTGCGGCCGTTGGGTGTGGACCAGGTGTAGAGATCGATCATCAGAGGCCTCTCAGGATTTCGGCGTCCGCGGCCGGGAAATCGAAAACATTTCGTTCACTACGGTGTAGTCGAAGTATCCGAGACGGGCCAGCGGCTGCACGCGCGAAAGATCGAGGATCCCGTCTGAAATCAGGCCGTCTTCGATATGCACACCCACCACCTGCCCGATCACGATGGCATTTCGTCCCTCCGGTTCGTTCGATGGCAAGTCGACAGTTTGATGATGAACGCACTCCAAGTGAACCGGCGCCCCGGCCACTCGCGCGGGACGAACCAGCTTCGCCGGCAGCGCCTCGAGTCCCGCAAACGCGAACTCATCGACATCTGGCCCTAGGGGAGCGCTGCTCCGGTTCATTGCTTCGCGAAGGTCCCAAGTTGCGAGATTGGCAACGAACTCACCGGTCTCTTCTACGTTCGCAAGCGAATCCTTGGCGCCGTGCGGTTGTCGTCCGTTCGAGGCGAACATCACCATCGGCGGTGCCGTCGCCACACCGTTGAAGAAACTGTACGGGGCGAGATTGTGGACGCCGGCGGGCGACATCGTGCTTATCCAGCCTATCGGGCGTGGCACGACGCACGCCTTGAAGGGATCGTGCGGCAAGCCGTGGTCGTTAACGTCTGTTCGGTAGAACACGAGTGCAATTCCGGGTACGCAGGTTGGCGATCACAGGATAGCGGGCAGGCCGGAGCGTACTCAGGCTTCGCTGCCGCCATCCAGTTTCTGCCGAAGTCGTTCATTCACGAGGCCGGGATTGGCCTGACCCCGCGTTGCCTTCATCACTTGTCCGACAAACCACCCGAGCACCTTGGTCTTGCCGGCACGGTATTGATCGACCTGCCCCGGATTGGCCGCGAGAACGGCGCCGATAGCAGCGTCGATGGCATCCGTATCCTGGATCTGGCGGAGCCCTCGCGCGTCCACGATCGACTGCGGAGATGCTCCGGTTCGGAACATCTCATCGAAGACGTCCCGGGCGATCCGGTCCGAAATGGTGCCGTCTTCGATGAGGCCGACCAACTGGCCGAGGTCAGGCGCCGATACCGGCGATTCCGCCAGCGTGTGTCCGGCCTCGTTCAGAGCGCCAAAAAGGTTCGTAACGATCCAGTTGGCGACCCGCTTGCCACTGCAGTCTTGTGCGGCCGCCTCGAAAAAATGCGGGGCGTCCGGATCCGCTACCAGTACCGACGCATCATACGGGGTCAGCCCGTAGTCCCGGATCAGCCTCTCCCGGGTCTCGTCCGGCAGTTCCGGCAGCGAGGCCCGGAGTCTCTCGATACGGGATTCCGAGAGCTGCAGCGGAACGAGATCCGGATCCGGGAAGTAGCGATAGTCATGGGCATCCTCTTTGCTTCGCATCGCGCGGGTCTCGTTCCGCTGCGGATCGTAGAGGCGCGTTTCCTGACGCACGGTCTCGCCGGCTTCGAGGAGAGCCACCTGGCGCCCGGCTTCCGTCTCTATCGCCCGCATCAGGAATCGCACGGAGTTCAGATTCTTGATCTCGCAGCGGGTCCCGAGCGGCGCGCCGGGGCGGCGGACTGACACGTTCGCGTCGGCCCGCAACGATCCCTGCTCCATGTTGCCGTCACAGCTGCCGACCGCCCGCAGCAGGGCCCGAAGTTTCCGCAGATAGGCGCCGGCCTCCTCCCAATCGCGGAGATCGGGCCGGGAGACGATCTCCATCAGGGGAATCCCGGCCCGGTTGAGGTCAACGTGGGAATCGGTCGCGCTTCGGTCATGCACGAGCTTGCCGGCATCCTGCTCGAGGTGCAGGCGCTCGATGCCCACGACGCGGATCCGACCATCCGGCATGTCGATCTGAAGCTCTCCCGCCCCCACGATGGGATGCCGGTATTGCGAAATCTGGTAACCCTGCGGCAGATCCGGATAGAAGTAGTTCTTGCGGTCAAACACCGAGAACCTGTTGATCTCGGCGCCAAGCGCGAGACCGGTGCGGATAGCTTGGTCAACCGCAGCACGGTTGATCACCGGCAGCATGCCGGGCATGGCCGCGTCCACGAGGCTTACCTGGGCGTTGGCGGCCGCCCCAAACGCGGTGGCAGCGCCGGAAAACAGCTTCGATTGCGTCGCGACCTGCGCATGGACTTCCAGTCCGATCGCGAGCTCCCAGGCACCGGTGGCGCCGGCGATCGTCCGCGCACCGGTCATGCCGCCGCCACCGGCGGCCGAAACGTTCCGGCTGCGTCCTCCAGCATGGTCGCAGCCTGCAGCAGCGTGACCTCGTCGAACGCACGGCCAATGAGTTGCAGGCCAAGCGGGAGGCCATCTTCGTCCAACCCTGCCGGGACGGAGATGGCCGGCAACCCGGCGAGGCTGGCCGGGACCGTGAAAATGTCATTGACGTACATGGCCAGCGGGTCGTCGGTCTTGGCGCCTTCCGCGAACGCCGAGCTCGGCGTCGTCGGCGTCAGCAGCACGTCCACATTCTGGAAGGCTTGTCGAAAGTCTTCCGCAATCCGCGTCCGCACCTGCTGCGCGCGCAGGTAATAGGCGTCGTAGTAGCCCTCGGAGAGCACGTAACCGCCGATCATGATGCGCCGGCGCACCTCCTCGCCGAAACCGTCCCGCCGAGTCCGCGTATACAGTTCATCGGGGTCCGTGCCCATGGACCGCGCACCGAACCGCACGCCGTCGTAGCGGGCCAGGTTCGCCGACGCCTCCGCCGGCGCCACGATGTAATAGGCCGGCAGGGCATAGCGCGTGTGGGGCAAGGACACCTCGCGCAATTCGGCACCGGCGTCGCGAAACCACGCGATGCCCCGCTCCCAGAGATCGCTGATCGAACCGGGCAGCGAGTCCAGTTGGTACTCCGACGGCACGCCGACCCGGAGGCCCTTGACGTTCCCTTGCAATGCGGCGTGAAGGTCGGGCACAGCCAGGTCGGCCGAGGTGGAATCCCTGGGATCGAATCCTGCAATGTGCTCGAGGATCAGAGCGGCGTCCGCCACGGAGCGCGTGAGCGGGCCGGCCTGATCCAGCGAGCTCGCGAACGCGATGATTCCCCAGCGTGAACACCGGCCGTAGGTCGGCTTGAGCCCGACCACTCCGCAGAACGACGCGGGTTGGCGGATGGACCCTCCGGTGTCCGTACCCAACGCGGCCGGCACGGCCGACGCCGCAACAATCGCCGCCGACCCGCCGGAACTCCCGCCCGGTACAAGCGACGGGCCGCCCGCCGGACTCCAAGGATTCCGGACGGGTCCGCACCGGCTCGTTTCGTTGGACGATCCCATCGCGAACTCATCCATGTTGGTTTTGCCAACGAGGATGGCGCCGGCATCCCACAACCTGGCGCTGACCGTGGATTCGTATTCCGGGACAAATCCATCGAGAATCCGCGAGCAGGCGGTGGTGGCAACGCCCTCGGTACAGAAGATGTCCTTGACCGCAACGGGAATCCCTTCCAGGGGACGCGCCTCGTTACACCGGCGACGTTGGTCGGCATGCACGGCGGCCGCGCGCGCGCGCTCCGCAGTATCCGCCACGACCGCGTTCAGATCCCGGGTTGCCTCCTGTGCGGCGATACACGCTTCCACGAGCTCAACGGCGGAGCAATCGCCGGCCGCAAGCCGGTCTGCTGCCTCGGCCACGCCGAGCCGCGCCAGATCCGACGGCACGGCTATTCGATGACCCGCGGTACGACGAAGAGTCCGTCTTCCGCCGCCGGCGCATTGCTGAGGATCCGGTCGGGACAGTTCCCGTCCGTCACCGAATCCTCACGTTCACGGAGCTGCATCTCCACCACGCTTGTCATCGGCGCCACGCCCACCACGTCGACCTCACGCAAGGCCTCGATCCAACTGAAGATCCTGGACAGCTCCTCACCCAGCGGTTTCACTTCGGTTTCGTCCAGGCGAATTCGCACCAGTTCCGCAACGCGGCGAACATCGTTGTCGGTCAGTGCCATGCGTTCATTTCCGGGCCGAGATTGGTATCAAGCAGGCCGACAGGGCGGTTCACGACCGCCGCTCCACCGCGCCGCGGAGCCTGCGACCTCCGGAGTCACCGGGCGGGCCCGGCGGGTCGCCTGCGCAAACTACCATGATCGGTTCTCGACGGGCTCGCCTATGGCCAGACTCCTTCCATGACGTCCTCACACCTTCCTGAACACGGCCCGCTGCTCGGCCTGGATCTCGGTACCAGGACCGTCGGTGTCGCCGTCTCGGATCGCGCACAGGAACTCGCGGTGGCGGTCGAAACGATCCGCGTGCCCCGTCCAACGGCCAGCCTTCCGCGCCTGGAAGTCGTCGCGCGCGAACGGGCGGCAGTCGGCCTCGTGGTCGGACTTCCCCTGCATCTCGACGGCCGCGCCGGCACGCGTGCCCAGAGCGCCAAGCGGGTTGCCGGTATCTTGAGCCGCGCACTCGACCTTCCCCTGACGCTGTGGGATGAGCGCCTGTCCACCCGCGCCGTCGAACAGGCGCTGATCCGGGCCGACGTGTCGCGGGCACGCCGCCGCCAGGGCATCGACGCGGAATCTGCCGTCTGGATGCTGCAGGGATTTCTCGACTCCCTGCACTGACGCGGGCCCACGCTATCGCGGTTCCGCGAGCGGCTCCACCCGCACGGCGCAGTACTTGAACTCCGGAATCTTGCCCACAGGGTCAAGCGCAGGATTCGTGAGGAGGTTGGCAGCGGCTTCCGCAAAGGCGAACGGCACGAACACGGCGCCGTCCGGCACCGCGTCGTCGACCCGCGCAGTCAGGTCAACCGAGCCGCGGCGGGTGGCCAGTCGCACCCTGCCACCCGGCTCTGCCCCCAGCCGCGCGAGCTCGGCCGCCGAAAGGCTCGCGACGGGCGACGGTTCGAGCGTATCGAGAACGCTCGAGCGCCGGCTCATCGCCCCGGTGTGCCAATGCTCCAGCTGGCGCCCGGTCATCAGCACCAGCGGAAATTCCGCGTCCGGGGATTCGTCGGGCGGCACCAGCCCGGCCGGGACTAGCTTGCCACGCCCGTCGGCGGTCGGGAATCGGTCGGCGAAGACGATGTCGTCTCCGGGTTGGTCGGGCGAGGAGCAGGGATAGGTGACGGAACTCTCGGCCTCCACCCGGTCCCAGGTGATGTGGTCGAGCGATGGCATCACGGTCTTCATCTCGGCGAAGACGTCCGCCGGGCCGTCGTAGTTCCAGTCGAGACCGATTCGCCGGGCAATCTCCTGGACGATCCACAAGTCCTGACGGGCCTCGCCAGGCAGGTCCAGCGCCTGCCGGCCCCGTTGCACCTGCCGGTTCGTGTTGGTGACCGTGCCGTCCTTCTCGGGCCAGGCCGAGGCGGGCAGCACGACGTCCGCATGCCACGCTGTCTCGGTCAGAAAGAGATCCTGGACCACGAGGTGCTCGAGCCGGGCGAGCGCCTCGCGGGCATGGGCCGCATCAGGATCGGACATGGCCGGGTTCTCGCCCATGACGTAGAGGCCGCGGATCGAACCGGCGTAAATGGAGTTCATGATCTCGACGACCGTCAGGCCGCGCTCGGGTGGCAGCGGCCGCCCCCACAACTCCTCAAACTGCTGCCGGACCGCTTCCGCATCGACCGGCTGATAGTCCGGGTAGACCATCGGTACCAGTCCGGCGTCCGACGCACCCTGGACATTGTTCTGGCCGCGAAGCGGATGCAGGCCCGTTCCCGGCCGTCCCACGTGGCCGGTGATCAGGGAGAGCGAGATGAGGCAGCGCGCGTTGTCGGTGCCATGCACATGCTGCGAGATTCCCATGCCCCAGAAGATGATGGCGCGTTCGGCCTGCGCGTATTCCCGTGCGACCGCACGCAGGGTGTCGGGATCTATGCCGCAGATGGGTGCCATCGCCTCCGGCGAGAACGCCGCGACGTGCGCGGCGAGGCGGCCGAACCCTTCGGTTCGCGCCTGCACGAACTGGGGGTCGTAGAGGTTTTCGGTGACGATGACGTGCAGCAGCGCATTCAGCAGGGCGACATCCGTGCCCGGCCGGAACCGCAGCATGTACTTGGCGTGCCGCGCGAGGCCCTGGCCACGCGGATCCATCACGATGAGCGACGCCCGCCGGGCCGCCTGCTTGAAGAACGTGGCCGCCACCGGATGGTTCTCGGTCGGATTGGCCCCAATCACGACCACCACATCGGCGTCGGCGACCGAGGTGAAGGGCGCCGTGACCGCGCCGGAACCGATGCCTTCGAGGAGGGCGGCGACGGACGACGCGTGGCAGAGGCGGGTGCAGTGGTCCACGTTGTTGGTGCCAAACCCCTGCCGCACCAGCTTCTGGACCAGGTAGGCCTCTTCGTTCGACCCCTTGGCCGAACCGAAGCCGGCCAGCGCACCCGGTCCATCCCGGTCCCGAATTCGCGCCAGGCCGGCCGCCGCCCGGTCCAGGGCCTCGTCCCACGTGGCCTCGCGAAAATGAGTCCATGGCGCCCGCGGGTCCACTTCGGCGTCGCCGCTCTTGGGTGGAGCGTCGTCCCGACGCACCAGCGGCCTGAGCAGCCGTTCCGGGTGACGCACGTAATCGAAGCCGAATCGTCCCTTGACGCACAGGCGACTCTCGTTCGCCGGACCGTCCCGTCCGCGCACGGCGACGATCTCGCCGTCCGCGACCTGGTAGGTGATCTGGCAGCCCACACCACAGTACGGACAGACACTGTGCGTCTCGTTGAACGACATCCGGCGTTCGGCCCCGCTCGCGTCGACCCGGGTGGCCTCCATCAGCGCTCCGGTCGGGCACGCCTGCACGCACTCGCCACAGGCCACGCAGGTGCTGTTTCCCATCGGATCATCGAAGTCGAACACGATCTTGGACTCGGCACCGCGCGCCGCCATGCCGATGACGTCGTTGACCTGCACCTCTCGGCAGGCCCGCACGCAAAGATTGCAATGGATGCAGGCGTCGAGGCGCACCCGCATGGCAGGATGACTGGGATCGGGCACCGGTCTGGCACCGGCGGGAAAGCGGCTGTCGCCCACGCTCACGCGATCGGCCCACTGCCACAGCCTGGCCTCCCGGTCTGGCGCCTCGGCCCGGGCCGGCTGGTCGGCGAGCAGCAGTTCCATCACCATGGCGCGGGCACGCTGTGCCCGGGGACTCTGCGTGCGGACCACCATGTCGGGCTCGGGCCGGCGGATGCACGATGCGGCAAGCGTCCGCTCGCCGTCGATCTCCACCATGCAGATTCGGCAGTTTCCGTCCGGCCGGTAGCCACGGGCTTCCGTAAAACACAGGTGCGGCACGTCGAGGCCCTGGCGCCGCGCCACCTGCCACAGCGTCTCGTCGTCGCGCGCTTCAACCGGCGCGCCGTCGAGCGTGAACCGTATGCGCTTACCCATGGCCCAGATCCACGTCTTCCCGGAAATGCCGTAGTACCGAATTCAGGGGATTGGCGGCCGCCTGCCCCAGGCCACAGATGGATGCGTCGGCCATGGCCTCGGCGAGCTCCTCGAGCAGCGGCTCGTCCCAGTGGTCCCGTTCCATGAGTTTCACAGCCTTTTCCGTCCCCACCCTGCACGGGGTGCATTGTCCGCAGCTCTCGTCTTCGAAAAAGCGCATCAGATTCAGCGCGACCGCCCGCATGTCGTCCTGATCCGACAGCACGACGACGGCGTGCGAACCCACAAAGCAGTCGTGTGCCTCGAGCACCCCGAAGTCGAGCGCCAAGTCCGCCATGCCGGCGGGCAGGATGCCGCCCGAGGCGCCGCCCGGAAGATAGCCCTTGAAGGTGTGGCCTTCTGCCATCCCGCCACAGTGTTCGTCGATCAGCTCACGAACCGTGATTCCGGCGGCGGCCACTTTCACCCCGGGGTCGCGTACCCGACCGGACACGCTGTAACTGCGGAGCCCACGACCGGCGCTGCCCCCGTAGTTCGCGAACCAGGCCGGGCCCCGCTCCAGAATATCTCGCACCCAGAAAAGGGTTTCCACATTTTGCACGAGCGTCGGACGGCCAAACAGGCCGTTTTCGGCCACGTACGGAGGCCGGTGACGCGGCAGTCCGCGCTTGCCCTCCAGCGATTCGATCATGGCCGATTCTTCACCGCAGATGTACGCGCCGGCGCCCCGCCGCAGTTCGAGGCGGGTATGCGGTGTCAGTCCGCGCGCCTCGACCAAGGCAATTTCCGTCAGCAACAGTTCCCGCACGTCCGGGTATTCATCCCGGAGATAGATGTAGGACGTCTCCGCTTCGACTGCCCAGGCGGCAATGAGGACCCCCTCGAGAAATCGATGCGGGTCCGTCACCAGATAATGCCGGTCCTTGAAGGTGCCGGGCTCGCCCTCGTCGGCATTGACCGCCAGCAGTCGCGGTCCGGGATAGCCTCGCACGATTCGCCACTTGCGGCCGGTCGGAAAGCCGGCACCGCCCAGGCCTTTCAGGCCAGACTCGTCTAGCGCCGCAACGATTGAATCGAACGGACGCGCCCCGCCGAGACAGGCGTTCAGGGCGCGATAGCCGCCGTCGGCCAGGTAGTCGGACAAACCGCGGTATGCAGGCACGCGCGGGCTCCGCTTGCCGGCCCGCACCGTCGCGAGGACCGCGTCGGCGCTGGCGCGGTTCACGTGCCGATGCCCTACCTCGACGATCGGTGCCTGGTCGCAGCGACCCATACAGGGAGCCCAGACCACACGCACACCGGCGTCCGCCGCAGCCCGGAGAGCGGAATCGAGTTCGAGTGCCCCCGCCAGTTCGCAGGAGAGGCCATCGCAGACGCGAAGCGTCGTCTCAGCCGGCTGCTCGCCCTCCTCCAGAACATCGAAGTGCGCATAGAAGGTGGCGGTTTCGTAGACCTCGGCCATCGACAGACGCATCTCGGCGGCCAGTGCGGCGAGATGCGCAGGTGACAGTCCCTGGTAGCGGTCCTGCAACAGGTGCAGGTGCTCGATCAGCAGATCGCGGCGTCGGGGGCGGTCCCCCAGGACATCACGCACCTCGGCAAGGGCGGTCGGCTCGACCGCTCGTCCCTTGGGCCTGGGTCGACCGCGCCCGCGGCCCGCACCAGGGTGACGTCTGGGCATCCGTTCCTGCCGCCGCTCAGAAGAACATGGAATCGACGGGCAGACCGAGGAGATGGCGACCCACCAGTTCGTAGTTCTCGTGCCGCCCCTGCACCTGCTGCGAAACCGCATAGGCATCGCGGAGGCGCTGCTCGAACGGCTGCGACGTGAACACGGCCGTCGCCCCGGCCATCCGGTACGCCTGCTCCGCTACGCGCGTCGCTTCGTGAATGGCGTGCGTCGTCGCGAGCCGGAGTGGTGCCCGCTCAGCCGGCGTCACCTGCCCGGACGCTTCGACCCTGCGCCACACGTCGTCCAGCACCTGGGCGCGGAATGCCCGGGCGGCTCCGAGGCGGGCCTCCAGCTCGGCCAGGCGTGAGTGCACGACCGGACTGTCGCGCATCGCGGTCGGCGCGCCGCGCGCCGTCTTCGTTTGCGCCAGCTCGACGAGCCGGTCGAGGGCGGCGCTGGCGTTCCCGACCGCGACGCCCGCGAACACTGAGGCATACACGTGGACCACTGGGAACCTGAAGAGGGTGGCGTCGCTCCGGCGGTCGGTGGCTGAATCCCGGTTCAGCGTGAAAGCGTCCTCGACCATGAGATCGTTTACGGTGTACCCCTCGCTGCGCGTTCCGCGAAGGCCCACCACATGCCAGTCGTCATGGATTTCGGCGGCACTCCTCGGAAATAGCGCCGTACGAGTGACCGGTCGACCCGCCGCATCAGTACGCGGCGTTCCGTCCCTGTCCTTGACGGTGCAGTGCCCGCCCAGCCACGTCGCGTGGTCGCTGCCGCTGGCGAACCGCCACGTGCCGCTCACGCGATACCCACCGTCGGCCGCCACCGCTGTCCCGACCGCACCGGCACCCCACGCGAGAACAGCGTTGCCGGGCCCGAACACCTGCTCGGCCACCCGCGGCTCGAGGTACGCAGCCGCGGTTGCGCACCCCAGCGCCTGTCCCAGGCACCACCCGGCACTGGCATCAGCCGATGAAATCAACTCGGTGATGTCCGCGAGTTCCGCGAGCGGCAACTCGGCACCACCCAGCCAGCCGGGCAGGCTCAACCGAAACAGTTCCGCGTCGTGCATGGCGGCGAGCACCGGCGCCGGGAGCCGGGCCTCCTGCTCAATGCTCGATGATGCTTCCGCGATCACCGCCGCCGCCAGGCGGCATCGGGCAAGATCTGGCCGGCCAATGGGCTCTGCCCGCGGGGCCGGTGCGGGTGCCGGAGCCAGTTCCGGGCGCGTTGTCATCTGCCGGGCCGGGGTCTGACGCTGCTGCGCACGCATCCGGCTCGCCGGGAGTGTGCGGACGCCGACCGAACCCCGAAAACCGTCGAAACGTAATGACCCATCAGCACCGGCGCCTCCTCCATGATTCTACCCCGGAAACTTCGGGAGCGCCGGATTTTCCCCTTCTTCTGGGCCGGCAGCCATCGGTGGACTCGCCGAATGGCGACGAACCCTCGCAACCGTTCCTGGCCATCGCCACAGCGCCTATGAGACAGTGAGCGCGGACCGAAGGATGGATCCAATCGCACGCCGGCAGCCAGTCCGGCGTGCCCCCGGGCTCGTGACGCTCTAACGGCCCCAACGAAGCGACACCGGATCGAGCGGTCGGGCCAGTTCCATCAGACCCGCCCGCACCTCGGGTGCCAGCGGGCCGAGCGGCGCACGCACGTGATCCGAACGAATCACGCCTCCAGCCTGCATGAGCGCCTTGCAGGCTCGGAGTCCGCACTGACGATTCTCGAAGTTGATGAGCGGGAGCACGCGACCGTACGCGGTAACGGCCTCGTCCCTGCGGCCATTGCGGTGGGCCTCCACGATCGGCTTCAGAAGGTCCGGAACAACGGCGCTCGGCATCGTCCCCGTCGCCCCGGCGTCGAGGTCCGCCAGCAGGGTGATCGCTTCCTCGCCGTCGAACGGGCCCTCGATCGCGCCGCCGCCCGCCCGGATCAGGGCCCGAAGCTTCGCCGCAGCCTGCGGCGTCTCAATCTTGAAGTAGGCGACCTCATCGATCTCTTGCGCCAGACGGACCAGGAACGGCACACTGAGCTCTACGCCCGAGAGCGGCGCATCCTGAACCATGATCGGCAGACCCGCTTCCGATGCTCGGGCGAATTGCTCGCGCGTCTGTTCCTCGGTGCCCTTGAGGGCAGCTCCGTGGTAGGGCGGCATCAGCATCATCATGGACGCCCCGAGTTCCGCCGCCTTCCGGCAGCGTTCCACAACGATCCTGGTCGAATAGTGCGATGCGGCGACGATGACCGGAATGCGGCCGGCGACATGTTCGATGCAGTGTCGCGCAAGGATCTCCCGTTCCTCGTCGGAAAGCAGGAACTGCTCGGAATAGTTGGCGAGGATGCAGAGCCCGTCCGATCCCTGGTCCACCATGCAGTCGAGCGCCCGCTTCTGTCCCTCCAGGTCGAGGTCGCCGGTCTCGGTAAAGATGGTGGGAACAACCGGCCATACACCGCGATAAGGTCCCGCCATGAGCTTTCACTCCCAATACGCATACGCCGACCGGAAGACCACCGGCGGTCAGTGGACAACCCGTTGCCCCGCCGCCTGCCTTCACCGGGGACACGGTACCATTCTTGTCTCTTGATGATCTGCTGAGGGTCCCGCCACCGTTTTCTCCTGGGTTTTCCGCGGAAGCAAACTTCCCGTTCTCACCGGGGTGGTCCCCTGCATGGCTCCGGTGGCACAGCGATGTTTCCAGGGTCGATAGCGGCATGCGATGCGGGGCCCCGGAGCCCTGTCCAACGAACGACGAGCTGCCTGGCTGTCCACCTTGGACGAACGAATCACTTGTCCGGCCGAGTGAACTGCGCCCAGAGCATGAGTCCAGATGCAAAAAGAGAAATCAGCGGCGGCGTCAGCGTCTCCGATCGAGAAACCGGGCCATCGCGGCCTGCGGCTCACCGCTCGCATAAGCCAAGGGCTGCAGACGAAAGGCCGCGTCGAACGCAGAGTCCCAGGCGGCCTGGGTCATCTCCCTCAGCCTGAGCTTCGAAAGGCGAAAGGCGTTTGGCGGCTTTTCGGCGAGTCGGCGGGCCTCCTGCAGCGCCTCGTCCACCAACGCCTCCGCGGCAACCAAGCGATCGAGGAGCCCAATCCGCAGAGCTTCCTCGGCCATCACCAAGCGCCCGGACAAGGCAAGGTCCTGCGTGCGGCTGTGCCCTAGGGCCAGTTCCATGAGTTGCACGCCGATGACGCTCGCCAGGCCGACATTGATCTCTGGCTGCCCGATGCGGGTGCCTGGCTGCCCGACCCGGAGATCGCACAGGAGCGCGATCTGGAGGCCTGCTCCAGCAGCCACGCCGTTGATTGCTCCGATGCACGGCTTGTCGAGGTTGCGAATGGCATCGTGGTGGCGGCGAAGATCCGCCACCCAGGTTCCGCTGGTCCGTTCGCTCAGGCCCCGGGTCTCGGCAAGGTCGTTGCCGGCGCAAAACGCCTTGTCTCCTGCACCAGTGACGACGACGGCGCGAACGGCCGAATCGTCGTTTACCGGCGCGAGCGCTGTAATGATCTCGCTTCGCATGCCGGTATGACTGGCATTGCGCGCTGCGGGCCGGTTCAGCGTGATGATTCGGATTCCGTCTTCGTCGCGAACGTCAATAAATTGCATGCGTTACCCCCTGCGTCGCCAGCGAGGAACGCCCGCTCCGGCATATTCCCCGACAAGATCGACAAACAACGCCTCAGGATTCGCGCCGTGGCCTCGCTTGCCCCGAAGACTAGAAACGGTGGAACCGGCACCACAACATCCTGATGGCCGTCGTGCCAATCAAGCGCAACGGGACAAGAAACGACCGCGACGGTGGGATCATTGGGCCGAGCGATCTCATCTCGGCTTTCCGTCACTGAACTTGTATTTGGATCGAAACCGTCTGAAGCATCGATGCCGTGCCCGTGACCCTAGAAGCCCTCAGCAAACGCATGGACGAGTCTTGATCACGTGTGGCGCCTCTGGCCAGGATTTCTTCAGCTGCCCTAAAGCTTCACGGCGAGCAAACCTCGACCTCCCGATATTCAGTCCGGCCAGTAGCGTTCGAACACGACTTCGTTTGCGCGCGCCCGCATTGAGATGCGTCGAAAGCGCATGTGTATCTCGTGTCGGCCCAGCAGGACCTAGTCCTCCCAGGAAGCGCAAGTCGTTTGCAGTGAATGAGAATGCGCAAACGGACTCGCGCCTGATTGTTAACTCAAGCGCACTAGTTGGCAGGGTCCACCCACAACCATTTCTCTGGCTCGCGTCTCGATCAGCTTGGCCGTCGGTAATCGTTCATCTTCTCGATTTCATCATGTCCGGCCCATGTCAGTTTGGGGACTGATCCCCCATGCCTGGTACCGGATACCCTCTTCAGAAAACCGGCCTCGGTGCCAAGATCGACGTGGTAAGTGGTCTTCAGTCGAGCGTGCTTGGGGGAAGAATGTCAAACACCACAAAAATGGTCGCGATTTCTCCCTTTATCGGTCCTCTTGCGTTTGCACTAACGAAGGCGCCGTGGCCCTTTCCCCGGTCGTCGAAATACGTTACATGTAACCTGCGACCCCGAACAGAGAGCCACCATGCCCGCCGCATCCACTCCCGCACAACGCGTAGCGAAGCGCCGAGCCGCCCTCCGGGCTCAGGGCCTGCGGCCGATCCAGATCTGGGTGCCCGACAACCGTGCCCCAGGCTTCGCCGAGGAATGTGCCCGGCAGGCCGCGGTCGTCGAGGCAGCCAATCGCGCCGACCTCGAACTCGCGGAGTTCATGGACACGGCAGCGCGTGACCTCGACGAGCATCTCGAAGCGATCGACAGCAGTTCTGGCACGTGAAGCGCGGCGACCTCGTCACCGTGGCGCTTCAAGGCGAACACGGTAAGCCACGGCCCGCACTCGTCATTCAATCGGACCTCTTCGCGCAGCTCACATCCACTGTCACTGTCGCACTATTGACCTCGACCCAAGTCGATGCCCCATTGCTGCGGGTCCCGATCGAGCCCTCCCGGATGAACGGCCTCCGACAGCCTTCCTACGTCATGATTGACCAGATCTTCTCCGCCCGGACCCGCCGCATCGGAGATGTCTTCGGACACCTCAGCGACGCCGACCTGGTGGCAGTCAACCGCGCGCTCGCTGTTTTCGTAGGGATTACCGCCTAGGCCGTTGCCCCACCAGCAGGGCAACGCCGACAGCTGCCGATGGCAGCGTGGTCACGCGCGGCAACCTCGCGCCCCGCCCGCGATCTCCGCCCGGCGAGGTTCCCAGGTATTCTGCAGGTCAGTTTCAGTCGCAGCCTTGTCCCAAAAGACCACGCCACCGCAGCGTGGTGTCCCCGCTTACGCCGCGATACCCGTTCATGATCATCAATTCCCGGTTCACCGGCACGCCAAGTCCTGGTGACAGAGCGATGGTCGACAGCCCGAGCGCGTCAAGCTCGTCGCGAAGGACTTTGCTCGGGTGCACGTCCCACCTGCCACTTCTCGCGTTCATGCGGCTCTCCCTCAGTGATGGTCCGCCGTCGCCGCGGCGCACGGGCACGTCGTCGGTCCACCGAAGACAGATGCGCCGTTGCGTGTTAATCCGAACGCTGTGCTGACCGGCGCGATCGCTCCACCGCTAGACCTGCCGCGCGCCCCAGTACGTGACGCTATTGCTCAAGACAGGGAGCACACCACCTGTCAGCAGTCTTCGGCTTTCCGCTGACTGAAGACAGCCTATTGCTGCTCCACGTCGAGCATGCCTTTGCGGTGCACGTGCGTTTGCTGTTGAATGAGAGCGGCCCGCACGTAGGGTGCCTTTCGCAATAGTCATTCTACGCACCGGCGAAAATCGTCGCACGGCGGATGACACGCTGCGGTCGCCGCCGCCTTCCGCAGGCAACAGGGACCCGGGCATGGAACGCGACGAGTCTGGCCGAAGCTCCGGCAGCCGCCATCCCGACGCGAAGACCCCGGTTCCGCTCAGCGTGGGTCTCGCCCTTCAGATTGCCTGCCTGGTGTTGCCCGGCGCGGTGATGATCCCGACAGTCGTGTTCCGGGCGGCCGGTCAGCCGGAGGACGTGCTGCTGTGGGCCGTGTTCGCCTCGGTAGCCGCCTGCGGCGCGACCACGATGCTCCAGGCGCGGCGGATCGGCCGGTTTGGTGCCGGCTACATTCTCGCGATCGGAACCTCCGGGGCCGCCATCGCCGTCAGCATTGCCGCCCTCGCCGCGGGCGGCCCGGCGTTGCTCGCGACTCTCGTCGTCATCCTCTCAGTGGTCCAGTTCGTGTTCTCGGCACGTCTCTCGCTGTTCCGGCGCATCCTTACGCCGACGGTCACAGGCACGATCCTGATGCTGACACCGGTCACGGTCATGCCGGTCATGTTCGACCAGTTGAAGAACGTGCCGAGCGGGACGTCGCCGCTCGCCGCGCCGTTCAGCGCGGTGGTGACCCTGGTTGTCATCGCCGGCGTCACCCTGACCGCAAGGGAGCGGGCGCGCCTGTGGGCGCCGGTCATCGGCATCGTCGCGGGCTCGATCGTCGCAGGCATGTTCGGCCTGTATGACGTCGACCGCATTGTGCAGGCTGCGTGGATCGGTATTCCGGCGCCGGCATGGTCGGCCCTGGATCTGCGCTTCGGAACCGAGTTCTGGGCACTCCTCCCTGCCTTCGTGTTCATCGCGCTGGTCTGCACGATGCAAACCATCAGCGGCGCAGTCGCCATCCAGCGCGTGTCTTGGGCCGAGAGCCGGGCAGTCGATTTCCGGGCGGTGCAGGGTGCGGTGGCGGCCGACGGGGCCGGCAATCTGCTGTCGGGCCTGGCGGGCACGATGCCGCTCGGCTTCCGGCCGAGCGGCGCGTCCATGGTCGAGATCACCGGGATCAGCTCCCGCAGGATCGGCATCGCGCTCGGGGCGTCGCTGATCGTGCTGGCATTCGTTCCCAAGGCGCTGGCCGTGATCCTGGCGATACCCGGTCCGGTCATCACGGCGTTCGTCACCGTCACGATGGCGACCATCTTCATCATCGGCATGAAGGTGATCCTGCAGGACGGAATCGACTACCGCAAAGGCCTGATCGCCGGGGTCTCGTTCTGGATCGGCGCGGGCTTTCAGAGCGGGGCGGTCATTCCGGACGGTGTCTCGGAGTTTGCCCGCGCGCTCATGCAGAACGGGATGCTGACCGGAGGCGTCGTGGCGATCGTCATGACCCTGACCGTCGAGCTGATGAGGCCGCGGCGGCGGCGGATGGAGGCGGAGCTCGAACCCGCCGCCCTGCACAAGATCCGGGAGTTTGTCGGTGCATTCGCGTCACAAAGAGGCTGGGACGCGCAGATGGTGAACCGCCTCGACGCCGTCTGCGAAGAGACCCTGCTGACGCTCCTGCAACAAGACGAGCCAGGCACGGATGTCGAACGGCGGCGTCTGTTCCTCACCGCGCGCAGCGGGGACGGCGGAGCAGTGCTGGAGTTCGTTGCCTCGACCGGTGAGGAGAGGAACATTCAGGACCGCATTGCGCTGCTCGGCGAGGCCAGCGCCAGCGAGATGATCGAGCGTGAGGTATCGTTGCGGTTGTTGCGTCACTTGGCCTCGTCGGTCCGTCATCAGCAATACCATGACACAGATATCGTGACCGTCCGCGTGGAGCCGCCGGGAGCAAAGCTGCCCCGGGGGTTGTAGGCCGCTCGCATGGCCATCCCGGCGGCGTCAAGGGGTTCGGATACCGTCGTCAAGAGCGAACGTTTGACACCAAACGACGAACTGGCCTAGCGTGAACGAAGCCAGTCATCCAAACAGGGAAGAAGCTGATGTATTGTGTCGCTTTCGTCACCCACAAGCCGGGACGGGTACAGGCAGGCAGCGAACTTCAAAACGCCTACATGGAGTTTCTGCGCAATCATCCGGGACATCCCGATGTCGTCGTCCACCACGCTGGCCCAACTCTCTCTGACGACTCGGAGGCCATTGTCGGCTTGGTACTAATCGCCGAGGCACCCTCCCCGGAGGCGACGCGGGCGTTTCTGGCCGACAGTCCCTATGGCAAGGGGGACGTGTTCGCCGACGTCCAAGTCCGGCCGTGGGAATGGAGAACGGGACGCCCGGGTTCGTAACCTGTCCCCACCAGCCGGTCTGGCGTGAATGCGGGTCGAGCGCCGTCGGCAGCGCCCGCATTCTTCCGGCACTTGGGGCGCTGGAGCGTAATGCGAGCTAGTTCTTGATGAAGTGACCTAGGTAGTGGCGGCTTTCCGCCGGCGCGTCGCCCGGGCCTATGCGAGCGTCGTGAACCAGCCGCTCCGTGCAGCAGACGTACGCGACATTCTCCGACTGAAGCATGCGCAAGCAGGCCGTGCCCGGAGTGTTCCTGATAAAGGTGTCCGCAACTTCGCAGGGATGCAGGCTTTCCGCCGACTCCACGCTTGCTGCCATGTTCTCGATCGGCACGGGCACCACGTAGACATACCGGTTTCCGGGACCCCGGTTCACGACGATTCGGTTCCGGCTCCTCCACCTTGAGGACAGGTCGAAGCCATCCCAAGAATCAAGGTGCAGCCCCAGCCTCAGTCCCGATTCCCGGTCGACCGTGACCGAAGGAAACTTCCCGTGATCGATCGACGGCTCAAGCGTAACCACCGGCGACAGGCTGAGAAACGGCGTGAAATCAAGCGCGCTCTCGGATGTCAGCGCGCAGGGAAAGATCGCGATGAAATCCAGTTCGTCGTCGATGGAAAGCTCATCAAGCGGAGCGGTGTATGTCCTGACTTCATGTTCATCCAACCTCCTGAAGTCGGCCGGCAGCCTGGCGTCGGGTCGATAGCCGGCCGCGTCCGGATGTAACCTCTTGACGCTGACGAGTGTGTCGCTGAACGCGATCAAGTCGCGCGCATCCCCCAGTCTGCGATCGACGTAGATCTTCATTACGGACCTGACGCCACCGGCGTGCGGACGCATCGCCACCGTGTGTTGCATCGATCCATCAGAGCCTCCGGACCTCGCGCCACGCGTATATCGACCGTCTCAGATCAAGTCGGCGCCCACTCTCTCCAGCGGCTCGCCATGCAAGGCCAGGTACTTCACAACGTGGGTATAGAACTTGTCCAGTCCTTGACAATAGATCGTGGGGTTATCGAAACCGTTGTGCCTCGCGTACCGGTGCACCGGCTGGCCACTGCCACAGACTTCACGCCAGCAGCAGTCCGAACATGCGGACGCGGGTGTCTTCTTGAAGTACTCGAATTCGTGAAACAGCGGGTCCCGGATGATCTCTTCGATGCTGGAACTCTTCAGATCCCGGTATTCGTATCCGCTCCAGTACGTCGTGGATCGCAAGGTATCGTCCGGCCCGACCCCGCCGTCCGACGACACGGTGAGCAGGAGATAGTCCGGGTCGTCCCTCCGGGCGCCGAACAGGAAATTCCCGTGCCCGTAGATGCGAGCCAGGAAATGATCGATGAACCTGACGCTGACCGGCTCCTCGTCCTTCACCATCATGTCGAAGATCCTGATCAGAAATTCACCGTATGCCTCCGCGTCACCGCGAAAGTTGTCGTGATTCAGGTCGGGAAGCAGAAAATCAAGGTGCTGCACGTTCAGGTCATGTCGAAAGTGCTCGTAGATGTCCTTGGGATTGAAGTTCTCCCCGACCACGGCCAGGATCATCGGCTTCCGATGTAGGTGTTCCTGGCACAACGCCAGTCCGCGAACGGTCGCCTGGTAGGACGACCGGCCACGGTGATCGCGACGATGAGCGTCGTTGTGCACCTTCGCGCCGTCAAGGCTGACCCCCACTTCTACGCCATGCCGGTTGAAGATCTCTATCCACCCGAGATCGATCAGCATGCCGTTGGTCTGGACCGTCAACGCCAGGTCCACGACGTGCCCCAATCCTGATCGGATCTCTTCGCAGATGCTGTCAAGCCGGGCTTTCGGCATCAAGAGCGGTTCGCCGCCATGCAGGTGAATCGCGATGCGCTGCAGTTCGTACTCTCTGGAGAATTGCTCGAGCCGCCGGACCAGCAATGCGACCGTGTCATCGGCAATGAACGCTGCATGATGCTGGTAGCTGTCATCCCCCGCGTTGAAGAAATAACAATAGTCGCAGTCCAGGTTGCAGCGTTCGGTGATCTTCAAGATGACTTCCAGCGTTCGGAGGCCCCGGAAGTTCACCGTTCTTCCATCGGTTGCGACGGCCATCGTCATTTTCTTGCAGGGCTGCCGGCGGTGGATCCAGACCGTTGGTGCGGCCGTCGCGTGGTTGCAGCGCTTGCCGCGCTACGCACCAGCGAGGCTGGCATCGAACACACGCGAAGCTTACGCCCTCTTCCGGAAATCACGCCGCGCCTCGTTCGCGGTAGATGCTGACGAATCCCGGGAATGGAACGAAAGCGGCTGCCAGGTCGACTTGGCAGGGCCCGAGGCGTCTGCTGGGCTGGCGAATCTTCCCCGGGGAACTTGGAGGCCCCATGACCCTTGGCGGTCCCCGGCCCGGGATCGGGGGCTGCCTCCCTATGGGTGAGCGAAGATGTTCGGCGTGCCCGCCTGGCCCGGCCTCCGCCGTTCCTGCCCCGCGCAGGGCACGCATTTGTGCCGATACCGCCGGGTCATGTCGAAGCCGCCCGGCATACACGCAATCAAGTTCCGTCGGAAATCCGGCGGTTTCCTCAGGCCCTTCCGGCAGCAGGGTCAGGCAATCGACCCTGGATGCAAGTGATGTCAGGTGGCTGCCGTACCGCTCATGGCCGGCGCGGACACGAAGTTCCCGCCCGTTCTGAGCCGATCGTCCGCCACCGCAGCACCGCTCATGGCCGGCGCGGACACGAAGTTGCCTCCCGTTCTGAGCCGATCGTCCGCCACCGCAGCACCACTCATGGCCGGCGCGGACACGAAGTTGCCTCCCGCGCGAGCGTAGCCTGAGATCTTCTTCTGCAGGTTCGGGCTGACTGCCCTGCCTGCCGCAGCCTTCTGGTCTTCCGCGGAAATCCCCAGTTTCTGGCGGAGCCTCCGCACCTTCAGATCGTCCATGGGTCACCTCTCCATCCGTACGCTGAACGCCCAAAAAGAGGCATTGATTCATACTCTATCATCCTGTTTCTGTCAACCCTTTGACACGGAGCCGGCACTGTGGGCGGCGCCACAACGGAGTTCGGCAGCGTTCGGAGCGGTGAGACCTTGAGGGGGAACGGCGCGCCGGCCGGCGCCGCCCGCAATGATGCCCCGGTATCATGTCTTCCGATCAAGGTCCGGGGGAACGGACGGACTTATGGACATCCAGGACCTGATTGTCGACGACCGGGAGCGCGGGGTCTTCAAGGTCCATCGATCGTGCATGACGTCCGTCGACCTGTTCCGGCGGGAAAGGGAACGAATCTTCGACCACTGCTGGATCTACCTGGGACACGAATCGGAAGTCGAGAGGCCCGGAGACTATCGCCGCCGCACAGTGGCTGGCCGGCCGCTGTTCTTTGTCCGCAGCAGCGACGGGCAGATCCGGGTGTTCCTGAATTCGTGCCCGCACCGGGGTGCGCAGATCTGTCGCAGTGACGCCGGCAATGCCGAGATTCTTCGGTGCTTCTATCACGCCTGGACGTTCAACACCCGCGGCGAGCTGATCGGCGTTCCCGGGCAGGAAGCCTACGGCCCCGGCTTCGATCGGAGCGAATTCGGCCTGAAGGCGCCGCCCAGGGTGGACAGCTACCGGGGCTTCTATTTCGTGAGCTTCAACGCGCACGGCGAGGACCTCGTCAGCTACCTGGCGGGTGCCAAGGACTACCTTGACCTGGTCGTCGACCAGGCCGAGGACGGGATGCGGGTGGTGCCCGGCTCCAACAAGTACGCCATCAAGGCCAACTGGAAGCTGCTGGCCGAGAACAGCCTTGACGGCTATCACCTGGTCCCGACGCATCGGACCTACGTCGACTACCTGACCGGTCTCGGGACAGACGACAGCGGCGGCACGCTGGCTGCCCGCCCGCCCGGCCGGGGGAGGGCGCTGGGCAACGGCCACTGCGTGTCGGAGAACATCTCCAGAAACGGTCGCCCCATCGCCCGTTGGCACCCGATCTTCGGCGAGGAGGCCAGGGAGCGCGTCGCGCAGGTGCGCGCGCGGCTGGTCCGGAAATTCGGGGAAGAACGGGCCTACCGGATGGCCGACCTCTCTCGAAATCTGCTCATCTATCCGAACTTGCTGATCATGGACTTCGTGGCGATCAGCATCAGGTACATCGAACCCCTGGCGCCGGACAACATGGCGGTCACGGCCTGGCACCTCGTGCCCCGGGAGGAATCGGGTGCGGCGCTGGCCGCCCGCCTGGACAGCTACCTGACATTCCTCGGACCGGGCGGCTTCGCCACGCCGGATGACGTCGAGGCGCTGGAATCCTGCCAGGCCGGTTTCCGGGCTACCGAAACCGAATGGTCCGACATCTCAAGGGGCATGCTGAAACCCTGCCCGGGCACGGCCGATGAACTCCAGATCCGAGGCTTCTGGCGGCAGTGGCACGCGAACATGCAGGGCCTAGATACGGCCGACGTGCAGGACGGAGAGCCGGCAGAATCGCAGGCCGCAGCGGCTTCTTCGGAAGCCGATGGCCGTGGGCACCGCCGGACCGGTGAACGATGACAGCCCTCGGGAGGTGCGCGTTGTCGGGAATGGTGGAGGAATTCCTGTTCAGGGAAGCGGCACTTCTGGATGACTGGAAGCTGGAGGAGTGGATCGGTTTGTTTACGGAGGACGCCCGGTACGTCGTTCCTTCCACGGATCTACCGGAGGGAGACCCCGGGCGCGACCTGGTGTTCATCGACGACGACATCGTTCGTTTGCGCGCTCGGGTGACGCGGTTGAACAGCCGTCATTCCCACCGCGAGCGCCCCCGGTCCCGCACCCGCCGGTTTGTCTCCAACGTGCGCGTGGAAGAAACCGACGAAGAACACCTATCGGTCCGCGCAAATGTCCTCGTCTACAGGTTTCGCAGTGGCGAGGGTGCGCCTTACGTCGGCGCCATCGAGTACACCTTGAGGAGGGAGGGCGGAGACTTCAGAATCGCGTACCGCCGCGCAGTGCTGGACCTGGAAGATCTCTCCTGGCACGGCGCGGTGAGCATCATCATTTGACGCCCAGGCTGTTCCGCGACGGTCGACGTTAAACCGCGGGCGCTGGCTTGCCGGTCCGGTTCGACCCAATTGAGCTGATTTGCAAAGAAGGAAACAAGAACTTGTACAACTCACCCCTTGCAGTCGTAATCGCAGTCGTTGTCGCAGCCGCTCTCCTCGCCGGATGCGGCAGCACTTCCATGCCAAGCGCCGCTTTTGACCTTCCCGCCGCTGATGACGAGATTGCCCGCACCGAAGCCGAAGCACGGTTTTCCGGCCCCCTGTTCCGGCACCGGGGCGGTGTCGTGGAATTTGTCCACCCCGGATTCGCGGTTGCGAACCGGCCGCAACTCCCGGGCTTCCAAGGGGTGATCGCCCGAAGGGTGCGAAGCTCCGGCACCCTGACGCTGGTCGCGTACACCGATATTGAACCCGGCGATCAGATCCGGGACGAGGACTTCCTGGTGTTCGGCTACTGGTCGAACGAGACGAACACGCCACCTGCAGAAGTGGAAGTCTTCGGATACGGAACTGCCCGTCATCATCAGGAAAACCTGTCGGATGCCACCGGGTTGACGGGGACGGTTCATTTTGAAGGCCAGGCGTCGGGGCTCTATACGCACGGCTCCTCTCACGGGAACTTTGTCGCAGATGCCTCTCTGGTTGCTGACCTCGGTTCTGCCCATGAGATTGGCTCGATCACCGGAACGGTCAACGGCTTCATCGACGAGAGCGGCAACACTCTGGGGGAGTGGTCTGTGGATTTTGGGCGAAGGAGCCTTGACTACTCCACCCGCTTCCGGGCTCTCGGTATCGACAATTCAGGTTACGTCGAGAACCATGGGCCTTCGGCCGCCTTCGGAGAAACCAGGGGAGACGCCGGATGGAAGGCGGAACTGTACGGGAACGCCGGACCGGGCGTTGGTCCGAGTGCTGTCGCTGGTACCTTCTGGGCCAGCTCCGACCATGGCCCGAGGCTGGCTGGCGGCTTCGCGACGCGGCGCACAATGACGCCAACTGAATGATCAGATTTCGATTCAGGCCGCGGTGGAGAGCGCCATGCCTGGGTCCCGTAATCCGCTCGGTGGGCTCGACCGCCAGACCTGCCGGGTGCGCCCAAGGACTTCACTCGCGCGACCATGACCTCTCGCACCGTGTCTTCCCACGCCTAATCCCAAGGATTGACTGGGAGTACAAGAGAAGGCTGCAGGAGGCACAAGCGGCCGGTGAGCATCAGCTTCCAACTCACACCGTTCCCTAACTGACTCCAAAGGAATGCTCGGGAACAGGTGGTCGTGCCCAGGGGAGATATTGGACCCCCGTTCTTAGTCATTGTTCCATATACCATAACTAAACCAAAGAAAACCCCATCCCCACGTAGTCCCCACGCAATAGTCAGAACTCCTCGGTGCGAACTGGTGAACCGCGCAGTCGGGTCATCGGGGGTAGGGTGCTTCTTGCCCAGCCGGAAGGGAAGCCGGTTCGGACGACCTCACAGCAGGCGAACTAGCGTCTTGTGCATAGGTGCTTCCGCAACAGCGGCTCGTGGCTAGTATCCAGACAAAAGACATATTTGTCCGCCTGTTGGACGCTGTGCTTGTTCACGCTCTTCAGAAACTCGCGGCCGTTGGTCACGGTTTTCGCAGATTCGTGCCGGAACGCATAGAACACAGTGAAGGGATCTAGGGGAAGCATCCATACCGCTTCGATGTGGTCGAAGGCGTATTTCCGGATCAAGGGCCGATCCGACAAGAGAAAAGTTCCTTGCCCAGGGCGGGTGCGGGCAAGGCTCCAATGCCAATTGATAAACTTCTGACCGTAACTGCCATCATTGACTAAGTCCTGCACTTTGGCGACGGCACGATCCTCGGATAGGAGCCCCAGCTCCCTGGCGTAGAACGAAGGGGCCTCGTCGAAGCCCTCCTCCTCGAGGAGAGCCCGGAAACCCTGATCGCTGTCCATTTCCTGTTCCATGACTTCGGGCCCGCGCCTGCGCAGCTCGTGGATCAGCGGCGGACGGCGGTATTCAAGCGAGAACAGCAATCGCGTGAAGTCGGAGCGATCGTCCTCCGTCAAGGCTTCAACGCCGTTCTTGACCAGCTTGTCCATTGCAGCAGCGCCCTGGGTGTCGACCGGACCAAAGAAATCAGTTTCCAGCACGTCCGACGCCAAGTTCTGCACGCCCACCGAGAAGAGATCACGTTCGTAGCAGAAGGCTTTCGCACCCTGGGTCCGGTGCGCGAGGGCGTGCTTGTGACGATCCCAGTAATAGGCGCCGACACTGCTGGCGTCAGGGTTCGGCGCCCACTTCTTGAGAAGGAACTCCGGAACGTAGTGATGTCTGTGGGTTGTCTGCTGCACCTGATGGGCTTTCTGGATGAAATCTCTTGCATGGACAGGCAGGAAATGTCTCGCCGCCTGCCAAGCGTCGGCTTACCCCGATGCTGACGCATCGCTGCGCGCCCGCACTTCCAGCTGCCATCCAATCGCGTTCAGCGCCGCGTCCATCCGGTCAAGCCGTGAGCTATGACGGACGTCCAGTACCCGGTCGACCTGTGGCAGGTGCCAGCCCAAACGCCGTGCCAGCTCGGCCTTGCCGATGCCCTGTTCACGCATGCCCTGGTAGAGCATTGCCTTGATCGCCGTCAGCGTAGGCACGGCCACACGCGCCTCCCCGGCTGACGGTTCCGGGATGTCCTGTTTCGCGACGATCCGCGCGGCAACCGCTTCCTCGAGCGCATCCGCGGCCCGGAGGAGCGCCTCTTCGCGATCGGCCCCGAATGTGGTGAGCTCCGGAAAGTCCACGGACGTGACGAGCACGGTGCCGTCGTCGTCCTCCAACGACACCGGATAGGCCAGCACTACGTCAATCCCAGATCCTTCTTGATTTTCGCCACAAGCTTCCGGCCCAGCTGCCTGCGGGAGCCGTGCATGGGGAGCTGCGACGTCTTGTTCCCCAAACGAACAGTAAGGTGCCCACTACCACCCTTATGTTGTTCAAACGAACAGCCCTGACGCTGTAGCCAGCGCCGAAACTGTGATGCGTTCATAGCTAAATTCCGAAATCTTCAACGTGTGTCTCCTCCTCCTATACCCCACGTTCGTTCGCGACATGAACGCTTCCGACGCAAGTTTCGCGAATCCTAGCAGGACACGAAGACGAAGTCAACACTTGTGTTGACTTCAGGCTATCAGCGCCACATCTTTGTGACGAACAACGCCCGGGCTCCAACTCCGGCCTGTCCGTATAGATCAACTTTGTCGCGATGTCGGCGTGGCCGAACCCAGCCGCCATCCCGAAATCTTCAAATCCATGCTTAGGATCAAATCCGCAAAGACTGTCGATGACCTCAGCACGCGTACCAAATTTCACAGCTAGTGCCGGGGGTCGCGACTTCGTCATGGGCGACGTTCACGGCTGCTTCCGAAACCTTGCGCGCGCCCTGCGTGAGTTGCAATTCCACGCCGCCCGCGGTGGAAAGCGCCGTGCCCGGGTCCCGTAATCCGCCCGGTGGGCTCGACCGCGACACCCTGCCGGATGCGCGCGAGGATTTAACTCGGGCAACGTGAGCTCTTACACCGACCCTTCCCCCGCATCGAGTGGGAATACAAGAGAATGCGACGGAATACACAAGCGGCCGGTGAGCATTAACTCCCAACTCACACCGAGCCTTACCTGACCCCAAAGGAATGCACAGGAACTGGTGGTGGTGCCCAGGGGAGGAATTGAACCACCGACACCGCGATTTTCAGTCGCGTGCTCTACCAACTGAGCTACCTGGGCGCGGCCCCCGTATACGGGATCAGGACGGGTTCTGTCTAGGCCGACGTTCCCTTCACGAATCGTCACCCGGGTCGTCGGCACCCGGGATCAGGTAGCCGCCGCTCAGCCATCGGTGGAGATCCACCTGGCGGCAGCGGACGCTGCAAAACGGGGACTCGCCGGGATCAGCCGGCCGGCGACAGACCGGACATGGCGGATGTCGTTGCGCCGCAGCGTGACCAGACCCTCGTCCGCCAGCCGGCGTACCGCCGCCCTGCTCGTTCCGGTTGGTCACGTATCGACCCGCGCTGGCGGCATCCCGAGCCCCCGCAGCATCAGCTCGGTTTCGGCGACAGGCAATCCGACTACGTTTTCGAACGACCCGTTGATCCCGTGCACGAAAGCGGCGCCACGACCCTGGATCGCGTAGCTTCCGGCCCGGTCCCGCCATTCGCCGGTCATGAGATAGTCCTCGATCTCGACCGTGCTCAGCCCGCGGAATCGAACCCGGGTGCAGACCACACGCGCGGCCTCGGCGCCGCCCGGCCCCCGGACACGGACTGCACTCCAGACCCGGTGCGACCGGCCCGAAAGCATCCGAAGGTGTCGCCGCGCGACCTCGATTTCTTCCGTCGCCGCCAGGATTCGGCGCCCGCAAGCGACCACTGTGTCCGCCACCACGATCCAGGCGTCAGGATGGAGCGGCCCTGCGACCCGCATCTTCTCCTCCGCCATGCGCGCGGTATAGAGGCGCGGCAACTCGCCGGGGGCAGGCGTCTCGTCGATTCCCGAAGGCGCGACGACATCAGGGCACCGTCCGATTTGCTCAAGCAACGCGGCGCGCGCCGGCGAACGGGACGCAAGAACCAGCTTCGGCGACGGTTGGCTTGGCATGGGCCGACCAGCGCGCCGAGCAGGCTTACTTGTGGCGGTACGTGATCCGACCCTTCGTCAGGTCGTAGGGCGTCATTTCCACGGTCACCTTGTCGCCGGCCAACACGCGAATCCGGTTCTTGCGCATGCGCCCGGATGTGTGGGCCAGCACCTTGTGCTGATTGTCCAGGGTGACGCGGAACATCGCATTGGGGAGAATTTCGGTAACCGTACCGAAAAACTCCATGAACTCTTCTTTTTCCATTGTGTCTCCTCGGGCGGCCGGGACGCGCACCATGCGAGTAGCTGGCGCAGCGGTCAAGCGAAATTCCGGGAGGATGCCCGCTGTCTGGAAGGATTCCTGGTCCCGGCACCCTCACCGCGCCGTTCCTCAGCCTGGCGGATGTGGCCCCTAGCGCGCGCCTGGTCGCGGTGACAGCCGAATCGGCACAAAGCGCATGTCCGCGGTCAGAAACAGGACGGACAAGAGCGTGAACAGGCGACGTGCCGTATCGAAGTCCGTCCTAATCCGCCCCTTCAGGCAGTCCGCCAGCAATCCGGCGCCTTCGTCGTGCAGCGCCCTCCGCCCCATGTCGATGGCCTCGATCTTGCCCACCGATGCCCGCTGCAGCGCGTCGTAATAGCTCTGACAGATCGCATGGTAGTCGCGGACCAGCCCGGTCAGGTCGGCGACCGGCACCGCCACGCGAAACGGATCCGAATCCGTCTCCACCGGCGTGATCATGAACACCATGCGCTCGCCCTGGAGCGAAATTTCCGCTGCATACGGCCCGGGTGGCGCGTTTTCGGGCGCGAACTGGTTGCTTTCCAGGAGATCCTGTACCGCCAGTTGTCGCTCGCGGGCAAGTTCAGCCGCGCCGTGAGCGGTACCCGCATTGCCCAACGTCACCCGCACCAGTTGGTCGGCGGGTGGCCTCTCAGGGCCCGAGGCGGACATCGACCGACAGCCGGTGGGCATCCAGCCCCTCGGCCTCTGCCAGGACGGACGCGGAGGGCCCGATGGCGGCCAGCCCTTCCTCGCTGCATCCAACCACGGAGGTGCGTCGGAGAAAGTCCCGCACCGAGAGGCCCGACGAGAACCGTGCGCTCCGGGAGGTCGGCAACACGTGGCTCGGGCCGGCCACGTAATCGCCGATCGCTTCCGGCGTGTGCCGCCCCAGGAACACCGCGCCCGCCGCACGAATCGCCCGCATCATCGGCTCTGGATCCGCAACGGAGAGTTCCACGTGCTCGGGGGCGAGCCGGTTGACGACCGCCGGCGCATCCGCCTGTGCGGCAACCACGATCACGGCCCCGAAGTCGCGCCAGCTCGCCCCGGCGATCGCCCGCCTGGGCAACGTCTCGAGGTGCCGCTCCACTGCGCTCTCGACGGCATCCGCGAACGCGCTGTCGTCGGTCACCAGGACCGCCTGCGCCGCCGGGTCGTGCTCGGCCTGCGACAGGAGGTCCAACGCCACCCACTCCGGATTGCTGGCCGCATCCGCCACCACGAGGATCTCGCTGGGTCCGGCAATGAGATCGATTCCGACGGTGCCGAAGACCTGGCGTTTGGCCTCCGCCACGTAGGCGTTGCCGGGACCCACGATCTTGTCGACCGGAGCGATCGTGTCCGTGCCGAAGCTAAGGGCGGCGACCGCTTGGGCCCCGCCCACGCGGTAGATCTCCTGGATCCCGGCCAGCTCGGCGGCGGCGAGCACGAGCGGCAGGACCTGCCCGTCCGGGTGCGGCACGGTGGCGACCAGGCGCGGCACTCCGGCCACCTGGGCCGGAATGGCGTTCATCAGGACGGAGCTCGGATAGCTGGCAGTGCCGCCCGGGACATAGAGCCCCACCGCCTCGACCGGCGTCCAGTACTCGCCGAGCGTGACCCCGCTCTCATCCTGGTAGGACGTGTCCTCCGGAATATGTCTCGCGTGATAGGCCCGGATCCGCTCGGCTGCGTGGGCGAGCGCGTCCAAGGCCTCGTTGCCGCAGGCTGCGCGGGCCTCCGCCATCGCGGCGGCATCCACGCGAATCGATTTCCGGTCAATCGGAAACCGGTCGAACTTCCGGGTCAGCTCCAGCAGGGCGTCGTCGCCACGCTCGCGCACCGTTCCGATGATCTCGCGGACGGTCTCCCTGACCGATTGCTCAACCGCCCCGCGCGCCGCCAGCAGCGGCGCCAGGGCCGTATCGAGATCCTCGATCCTCGCGTCAATCCGGCGCGCCATCGATCGCCTTCCGGAAGCGGTCCACGAGTGCATTGAGGAGGCGCGGTCGAAGCTTCATCGCCGTGCGGTTGACGACCAGCCTCGACGATATGTCGGCAATCTTCTCCACTTCGACCAAGCCGTTCGCCCGCAGGGTCGAACCCGTGTCGACGAGGTCCACGATGCGCCTGCAAAGGCCGAGTTGAGGCGCGAGTTCAAGCGCACCGTTCAGCTTCACGCACTCGGCCTGCACCCCCCGCGCTGCAAAATGCCGCCGGGTCGTCGCCGGGTACTTCGTCGCAATCCGCACATGGCTCCAGCGGCGCGGGTCGTCGCTTGAAGCGACCTCCGCCGGCTCGGCTACCGCCAGCCGGCAGCGACCGATACCGAGATCGAGCGGCAGGTAGAGATCGTCATAGTCGAACTCCAGGAGCACGTCGTAGCCCACCACACCCAGGTCGGCGCCACCGAACGCCACGAACGTGGCCGCATCGAAGCTGCGAACGCGGATCAGGGACAGGCCGTCGACGCTCGTCCGGAACGCGAGCCGGCGCGAATCGGGATCCCGGAACGCGGACTCCGGCTCGATGCCGATGTCGGCCAGCAGCGGAATGACCTCACGGGCGATCCGGCCGCGCGGCACCGCCAAGACGACGTCGTCGGAACGGTCCCGGTTCACGCGAGCCCCCGCCGGTGCCCGGGCACCACGGGCGGCAGCCGTCCCGGGCGGGTGTCTTCCAGTCGGCACTCGATGCCCTCAACGTCAATCCGGACCGCTGCACCTTCATCGAACACCAGAAGCAGCGTGCCCGCTTCACACGTGAATGACGACAGGCTGAGAATGCGACCGCGAGCCTGCGGCCCCAGACCCGTCTGCGCGACCCGGACGACCCGCTCGATGGTCAGCACGCAAGGCACCTGCTGCAGACGCGAATCGTCACCGCCCGCCGCCTCCCATGTAAAGCGTTCCAGCGCCAACACGAAGCGGTTGGCTTCCTGATCAAACCGCATGCCGGCGACAATTGCGAGCGCCTCGAACAGGCATTCGGCGAGAACCTCGACCGACTGTTCATCCGCTGCACGCAGGCGCAGCGGATCCACCGGTTCAATCGCATGCGTGCTCACGTCGATCCGTCCTCGGACGTACGCCTGACGATGGCGCCCACCGCCCGCAACTTGGTCTCAAGCCGGCTGTAGCCACGATCAAGATGATAAACCCGGCGGATGACGGATTCGCCCTCCGCCGCAAGCGCTCCCAATACCAGAGACAGGGAAGCGCGCAGGTCGGTTGCCATGACCGGCGCGGCCAGCAACCGCTGGACGCCCTCGATCTCCGCAGTCCTTCCCCTCACCTTGATGCGGGCCCCCATGCGGACCAGCTCCGAGACATGCATGAACCGATTCTCGAAGATGTTCTCGACGATCCGCGAACGCCCTCCCGCCAGACACAGTACCGCCATCATTTGGGCCTGCATGTCGGTCGGGAAAGCGGGATACACACCCGTCTCCACATCCGTTGCGGCCAGCGTGCCGGAACCGTTGACGACCACGTCATCGGCCGTGATCTCGACCTCGGCGCCGATGGACCGCAGAACGTCGAGCGTTGCAGTCATGGCGTCCGCGGGGGCGCCGGCCAGCCTGAGGCATCCGCCGGTGATGAGAGCCCCGGCAGCATAGCTTCCGGCCTCGATACGATCCCCGAGGATCCGGTGCGATGCGGGCCGAAACACGGTGTCGCCCTGGACGCGGAGGGTGCCGGTGCCGAGCCCCTCGATGTGGGCACCCATCGCCACCAGGCACCGGGCGAGATCCGTGACCTCGGGCTCCCTGGCGGCGTTCTCGATGCGGGTCTCACCGCGAGCAAGCACCGCCGCCATCAGGGTGTTTTCCGTGGCGCCCACCGACACGTGCGCAAACCGGACCCGTCCGCCGCGGAGGCCGCCCTGCGCCGCGCGCGCCCGCACGTAGCCGCCCTCCAGCTCGATCGATGCGCCGAGTTCGGTCAAGGCCTCGAGATGCAAGTCGATGGGCCGGGTCCCGATGGCGCAGCCGCCGGGCAGCGAAATCTCCGCGTGACCCGCGCGGGCGAGAAGCGGCCCCAGCACGAGGACGGAGGCCCGCATGCGACGCACGAGGTCATAGTCGGCCGTGGTCGATGTGACGCTCGGGGTCATTAGACCCATCGTTCCCGCGCACTTGCCTGGCGTGGTCGCTTCAACACCCAACCGGCGCAGGAGAGCCGCCATGGAACGCGTATCGCCGAGCTGGGGATAGCGGGTCAGGGTGACCGGCTGGTCGGTCAGGAGGGACGCCGCCATCAGTGGCAGCGCGGCGTTCTTCGCGCCGTCGATTGCCACCGTTCCCTGGAGCGGTTGCCCGCCCCGAATCCGGATGCTGTCCACCCGGTCAGATCCTCGGCAGCGTGACCTGCAGCTGACCCATGTACTTCCCCTTGCGGTCGGCGTAACTGACCTTCGGGGACTCAGCCCCCTTGAAGAACACGAACTGGCAAGCACCCTCGTTCGCGTAGATCCGGGCCGGCAATGGCGTTGTATTCGAGAACTCGAGCGTGACGTGCCCCTCCCACTCGGGCTCGAGTGGCGTCACGTTGACGATGATTCCGCATCGGGCGTAGGTCGACTTTCCCAGACAGATGACCAGCACGTCGCGGGGAATCCGGAAGTACTCGACCGTGCGGGCCAGCGCGAAGCTGTTGGGCGGAATGATGCACGTATCGGCCGTGCGGGCGACGAAGCTCTGATCCGAGAAGTCCTTGGGGTCGATCAGCGCGTTGTCCACGTTCGTGAACACCCGGAATTCATTTGCGACGCGGGCGTCATAGCCGTACGAGCTCAGGCCGTACGAAATCACGCCGTCGGTGCGTTGCGCCTCGACGAACGGATCGATCATCCCCTCTTCCAGGGCCATCGAGCGGATCCAGGTGTCCGGCATCACCGTCATGGCGACGGTCCTCTGCCGCGGCGGCAAAGTATTTGCGCGACTGGTGCCCGCTCAGCCATCGGTCTTGCGCCCACGTCCCTTCACGGCCCGGTGGGGCGCCTCCGCAGCAGCCAGATCACGCGCCTGTTCCTTGCGCCGCCGCAGGTTCGCGCGCAGCGCCCGGGCCTCGCGCTCGAAGCGTTCGCCCTGCTTGTCCGCCTTCGGCGTCCGGATGTCAGGCCGTGCCAAGGGAGCGGTCCTCCGATCGCACGGCCTGGAGCTCGACGAGCCGCCGGTATGGCGCCGATTGCGCCATCAGTGCGGCGTGGGTGCCTTGATCCACGATCGTGCCTCCCTCCATCAGCAGGATCCGGTCGGCGCGCACCACCGTCGATAGCCGGTGGGCGATGGTAATGGTTGTACGTCCCGCCGTCAGGCTGCCAAGCGCCTCCTGAATGCGATGCTCGGATTCGGCATCGAGCGCGCTGGTGGGTTCGTCCAAGATCAGGACGGCAGGATCGCGCAGGATCGCCCGGGCCAGCGCGACACGCTGCCGCTCGCCGCCTGACAGCCGGTCACCCTGGTCACCGACCACGGTATCGAGGCCATCGGGGAGGGTGTCGACGAAGTCCGCCGCGGCCGCCAGCAGAGCCTCCCGAATGGCCGCATCGCCGGCCCCGGGTCGGCCCATCTCCACGTTGTCGCGAAGCGTGCCGTGAAACAGCGTGGCCTCTTGCGCCACCAGCCCGAAGTGGCTTCGCAGCGACTCGAGGGTGAATTCCCGGATATCGGCACGGTCCAGGAGGATCCGACCCTCGCTGGGGTCGAACATGCGCAACACTAGATTGATCAGGGTGGTCTTGCCGGCGCCGCTCGGCCCGACCAGCGCGACGCGCTCGCCGGGTCGGATCACGAGGTCCACCTCCCGGAGGACCGATCCGCCTTCCATGTACCGAAAGCCGACATTCTCGAAGCGGATCTCGCCCTCCGGCCGCGGACAGACCCGGGCGTCGGGGCGATCGACGAGACCGGGTGGCTGCTCCAGCTTCTCGAACACGCGCTCGGCAGCGGAGGCCGCCTGCTGAAACGTCACGCTGAAGTTCGCCAGCGCCCGGGCCGGACGCAATGCCAGCAGCACCGCGCTCACGAATCCCGAGAACGCTCCAATCGTGCTGCTGCCCTCCAGAATGCGCCAGCCCGCGACCACGATGATGAGGGCCACGACCACCCCGCCCCCGAACTCGAGGAGTGGCGACAGCTGCGCCCGGCGCCGCTCGATCGCGTACTGCAGCGCGTACAGCCCCTCGATCAAGGATTTGCCCTGCCGGCTCCGCGCAGCTCCGAGGTTGAACGCCCGCACCGTCCGCATCCCCTGGAAGGTCTCGGCGAGAAAGGAGGACAGGGCCCCGTAGTGCGCCTGCACGTCGGTGGTGGTGCTGCGTGTCCGGCGGCCGATCGACAGCACCGGGCGCACGTTGATGCCGTAGACGACGATCACGATCAGCGACAGCACCCAGTCGAGGTAGATCACGGATCCCAGCAGGGCCGCGCACGTCAGGGCGTCTCGGGGGACCCGCCCCGCCATCTGGGTAAGGGAAGCGTTCAGGAGGTTCGTATCGTGGAGGACCCGTGCCTGGAGACTCACCGCGCGATCGCCGGCCAGCACGCCGAGGTCGAACCGGAGAATCGCCATGTAGAGATCGGCGCGGATATCCGCGATCATCCGCTGTGCGATGCGGCTGACCAACACGGTCTGCGCGTAGAGCGCAGCCCCTTTGGCAAGCGTCAGCAGCAGCACCGCGATCGGGACCGTGACCAGGACGAGGCGCTCGCGCGCTTGGAGTGCGTCGACCAGATAGTCGATCAGCAGCGGGTACCCGGCGGTCGCACCGGCGATCACGATCACCAGCAGGTTCGCCATGACGAAAGTGCGCGCGTGTTTCGGCCCCCAGCGCTGGATCAGGCGACGGATGGGATGCCGCGCGGGCACGGGAGGCGCGCTGGTCACCACGTGAATTCAACCTCCGCTGTTGCAACCGCCGCTGCCCGCAGTCTGAATGCGCAACGTCTCGCGAAAGGATAGAGCGAGTTTCGGGCCTACGGTTCGCGGCCTGGCCGACCCCGGCTCGAGGGCCCGCGGCGGGGTCCAGCGCCGGCCCGTCCCCGTCTGAGCGGGCCCCAGGGTCCAGGGCGGAGACTGCCGACGGCCCGCGAAGCCAGCGGTCGCCTGAGGCGATCACCACGCCGTGGTGTCCGGGGAGGCACCGGACGCCATCGCTCCGGCCACGACGCTACGAGCTAGTATCAAAAGCGGCCGACCAGGCCGACCCGAACGCAAGGTGCGACCGTGACTCCTGACGCGGGCCTGCGCGAGGCAGCACTTCGCGTGACGAACCTCCACAAGGCATTCGGCTCGCTCGATGTCCTGCGGGGGGTCTCGCTCGCGGCGCACGAACACGACGTCATCGCCGTCATGGGGGCCAGCGGTTCCGGCAAGAGCACCCTGCTCCGGTGCATCAACCTCCTGGACATCCCCGACGCCGGGGAGGTTCATGTCGGGGGGGAACTGATCCACATGGGCTTCGACAGGCGCGGTCAACGCACCCCGGCGGATCCGCGCCAAGTCGACCGGATCCGCACCCGCCTCGGGATGGTGTTCCAGCGGTTCAACCTGTGGTCCCACATGACCGTCCTGCAAAACATCGTCGAGGCGCCCATCCGCGTACTCGGTGTCCCGCGCCGCCGGGCGATGGAGCAGGCCGACCACCTCCTGCGCAAGGTCGGTCTCTACGACAAGCGCGACGACTTCCCGGCCTACCTGTCCGGAGGCCAGGAGCAACGGGCGGCGATCGCTCGTGCACTGGCGATGGAACCGGAGGTCCTGCTGCTCGACGAGCCAACTTCGGCTCTCGATCCCGAATTGGTCGGAGAGGTCCTCAAGGTCATCGACGACCTGGCCGCAGAAGGGCGCACGATGCTGATCGTGACGCACGAAATCGGCTTCGCGCGGGCGGTATCGTCCCGCACCATCTTTCTGCATAAAGGTATGGTCAACGAGCAGGGGCCGTCGCGGCAAGTCCTGGACGAACCGCGCTCCGAGCGGTTCAGGCAGTTTCTCTTGGGCGGAAACTGGGGCCGTTCCGCCCAGACCACACCCAGCCAGTCTGGAGAGAACGAATGACCATGAAGAAGCTCTTACTCGCCGCCGTCTGTGCGGCCGCAACCCTCACCTTCCAGGCGGCTGCAGACGAGCGCATGACCGTCAGGCTGGGCACCGAGGGCGCCTATCCGCCGTTCAACTGGATCGACGAGAACGGGGATCTCCGGGGCTTCGATGTCGAGATCGGCAACGCGATCTGTGCCGCCGCCAGCTTCGACTGCACGTGGGTCGTCCAGGACTGGGACGGGATCATCCCCGGTCTGCTGGCCAAGAAATACGACGCCATCGTTGCCTCGATGTCGATCACCGAGGAACGCAGGCAGAAGGTGGACTTCACCGCCAAGTACTACAACACGCCCGCCAAGTTCGTCCGCAAGAAGGGATCGGGGATCGAGATTTCAAGGGCCGGACTGGACGGGAAATCGGTCGGGGTGCAGCGCGCGACCGTCCATGAGAACTTCCTGCACGATAACTACGGTGACATCATCTCGATCAAGGCCTACGCCACGCAGGTCGAGGCCAATCTGGATTTCATGGCGGGCCGGGTCGATCTCGTGCTGGCCGACTCTCTCGTCTTGCTGGAAGGACTGCTTGGTACCCCGGACGGCGCCGATGCGGAATTCGTGGGGCCGGACTTCACGGATCCCCGCTGGTTCGGCGAAGGCGTTGGAATCGCAGTGCGCAAGGATGAGCCGGACATCTTGGCCGCGCTCAATCAGGCGATCGCCGACATCCGGTCGGACGGTACCTATCAGCGGATCAACGACGCCTATTTCGCCTTCGACGTATACGGCGACTGACAGGCTCCTGATCTGAACCGGAAACGGCCGACGGCAGTCGCCGGCGGCGACCGTCCGGGCGGGCCATGGTGACACTCGACCTCCACGGCTACGGGTGGATGCTGTGGCGGGGGCTGGGGCTGACGATTCTGGTTGGCCTCGGCGCCATGGGCCTCGCGGTGACCTTTGGGCTCCTCGGAGCGTGGGGCAAGCTCTCTCGGTATCGCGCAGCGCGCTGGCTCGCCGGCACCTACACGACCGTCATTCGCGGCGTGCCGGAACTGATTCTGATCCTGCTCGTCTATTACGGCGTTCCGACCCTGATCCAGGATCTCGCAGCCAGCGCCGGCTACGACCTTCGGGTCGACCTCAATCCGTTCGTCGCCGGAATCGCCACGATCGGCCTGATCTACGGCGCGTTTGCCACCGAGGTCTTTCGAGGCGCGTTTCAGGCCGTCCCGCGCGGCCAGATCGAGGCTGCCAAGGCGTACGGAATGGGCCGCGCGCTGATGCTTCGCCGCATCGTGCTCCCGCAAATGTGGCGCTTCGCCCTACCCGGCCTCGGTAACGTCTGGATGGTCCTGATCAAGGCAACGGCGCTCATTTCGGTGATCCAGCTCGAGGAGCTGATGCGGAGCGCCGATATCGCTGCCCGGGCGACGCGGTTGCCGTTCACCTTCTTCTTCGCTGCCTCTCTGTTTTACCTGGGTATCACGATCGTATCGATGGTGATTCAGGGCCGGGTCGAGTCGTGGTCGTACCGCGGCGCACCGCGCGGGCAGGGCTGAGATGGATCTCACCATCGTCTGGGAGAGCCTGCCGCGCCTGCTGGGTGGCGCCGTCCTCACGCTGGAAATCACGTTTCTCAGCCTGTTGGCCGGTCTCTGTCTGGCCGTACCCGTGGCCGTGGCTCGCCTTTCATACCGCCGAATTCTCTGGATGCCGGCCTACGGGTACATGCTGTACTTCCGGGGCACGCCGTTGCTGGTGCAGCTCTTTCTCGTCTACTACGGCTCGGGCCAATTCCAGCCGCTCCTCGACCAGGCGGGCGTCTGGTTCCTGTTCCGGGAGGCCTACTTCTGCGCGGTGCTGACGCTCACGCTGAACACCGCGGCCTACACCGCGGAGATCCTGCGGGGAGCCATCATTGCGGTGCCGCGCGGCCAGATCGAGGCGGCGCGGTCCCTCGGCATGTCCGGTCTGCTGCTCTACCGCCGGATCATTCTCCCCAAGGCTTTCCGCCTGGCCCTGCCCGCCTACACCAACGAAGCTGTATTCCTGCTGCAGGCGACGTCCCTGGTTTCGATCATCACGCTGCTGGACCTGACCGGGGTTGCCCGCATCATCGTGGCCCGAAGTTTCGAGCCCTACAAGCTCTACATCACGGTCGCGCTGATCTACCTCGCGATCACGTACGTCGTGGCCGTCGTCGCCCGCCGCGCCGAGCGCCGTCTCTCCGCCCACCTGCGCGAACGACCGGTGCAAAGCATCACGGGAGCATCCGGACGTTAGGCCAAGGCCGATATCGACCGGATTCAGTGACAACGTGTCCGCGGGCCGGTTCCAGCGCTGGCCGCACCTCCGTTCCTGTCCAGGACTCCGCTTCTTGTTCCATTCCGATCGGGACCGCGGCCCGTGGCGGCGTGCTTGCTGCCGAGCCTACACCGTCCGGCAGTGAACGTTCCTGCGCCGCGACACGAGGTTGCTGCCCAGCACCGAGAGTGCATGTGATACAGGCAACGAGACCGCGCACGTCAACTTCGGTACGACCTGCCGCGTGGTGCTCCTCATGCGGCCCATCCGCACCCGGTCCATGGCCGGTGTGCACTTGACGAGCTTTCAGGCGGTAGCGCGTCCCGCTAGACATGATCAGGCACTATTGTGCTGAAGAAGGTAGCTTTCGCGGGCACATATGGATGGGGGCAAACAATTGATCCGCGCCACTATTTCTGCAGTGAGAAACGCTCTGATCGCCTGCCTGCGAAGGGTCCGGTCTGGAGAATCGGTGCTGGTCCCCGACCGCAGGCCTCCTGTGGCCGGCACTGTCCCAGCCGGACGTGACCTGAAGAGCCTGCGCGCGGCAGACGATGTCGACGAAGCTGCCAAGGTCGCTCGACTGGAACGCGCAGGAGTCGTGTCGCGCCGCAGTTCCGAGAGCCCCCTGGACGTGCTTGGCGAGCCATTTCCGTCAGGAGCCCGAATCCTGGACGCCTTGCTCGAGGAGCGGGCGGAAGGACGGCGCGACGGTTTTCGGTGAGTTTCCAGGACACCTTAGCCCTCATTGCGCGCGGGGGCGACGAACCCCTTCATATGCAGTTCACATCAGCGTGACCGCCCCTGATTCGCGGATCCACTTCGAATGTCGGCGCATTGTTGCTTTCGCCACTAAGTCGGGCGACGCACGTTACACGACGATCATCTCCGGGACCGACGGGTGGCTGCCGAAGACGGATCACTCACTTTGCTAGCCGAACAGCAACATCCTGAATCCATGGCCAACCACCAACATCGATTGACGGGCCAGCTCTGGCCCCAATGGGTGGACATGGCCCGTGGCACACTCGCTGCGGCCTCGCAGATGGTGTGGCGCACGCCAACGGAAGCGCGTCTCCGGTTCATTGGCCGGAGCGAACGGCCTGACGGATTCTTGCGCTTGCCCGCTCCAATTTGATCTTGTCCACCCTCTTCTCCTTGTCCAAAGGGCGTAACATATTTCGGACACTGCTTGCTATGTCCGAAATACGTGTCACATCTCTGACATGCCAACGCCGACGCAAGATACAGGTTTACGCTCCCAGCTCCTTGCCCGCGTTGCGGCCGAGCCAGATGAGATCTGGGTCCCAGGCGACTTTGCTGATCTCGGCAACCGCCCCGCTATTGACAAAACCTTGCAGCGCTTGGTCGCCTCCGGCGATCTGCGCCGTATCGAACGAGGCCTCTACGACCGGCCGCGGATCAACGACCTGACTGGCCGCCCAACAGTACCCGACTACCGCGCCGTCATCCGGGCCGTCACCCGCCGCGACCAAGCCCGCGCCCTCATCGACGGCATGACCGCTGCCAACGAACTCGGTCTCACCACCGTAGTGCCAGCTCGCATCGAGGTCTTGGTCGATGCGCGGTTGAAGCCCATCAGACTCGGCAACCAGGAAATCCACTTCCGATACGAGGCGCCAAGCCGCCTCTATTGGGCCAGCCGGCCGGCCGGGCGCGTCGTCCAGGCACTGCACTGGATGCAAGACACGCTCTCCGAGGACAGCGAGCGCCAGCATGTCGAGGCCAAGCTGCGACGTCTCTTTGCCGATCACCGGCACGGCAAATCCATCTGTGACGATCTGCGGGCAGGTTTCCCGGCCCTGCCGATCTGGATGCAGGAGTTCCTCCGCGGGTTGCTCATTCCCGCCGCCGCACAGGCGGCCGTTCGGCCCGCCGATTGCGGGACGGCGGGCCGACCGACTACCTGCGCCGCTTCCGGAAGCCGGCCCAGTTGACGATCCCGGTTGCGACCAACACGAGCAAGAGAATTGCAGCCGCATCCATCACGGCTGCCCCGACAGATCCGAACAGCCGACCTGAATGCAGGTCAAGCAAGACGCGGCTGAGCGGCAATCCCTGCCCCCGGTAAGCTGCCAGCTGCTTCTCCAACTCAGCTTCGGTCGGAGTTCCGGTCTGGGACCAGACAACTTCGTCCTCAATCGGGCTCCATGCCAATAGATCCGAAGCGCTGGCGTACTGACCCTCCGGCGTGCGAATGACGATCCGATCCTTGGATGCCACCGTGCCGACGCGCGTGACCGGGCCCGGCAGGAAGGCCGCGCCCAGCCGTTCGACAAGCTCTCCGTCACCAGTGAAGACGATCACGGCCTCCGATGTCGCCATCGCGACCAGCGAGTCGAACTCAAGGGCACCGCGTGGTGTTCCCCTGGCCTCACCAACCCGTCTTCCGTTCGCGTAGACGGCGCCGTCGATCCAGCTCACCCAATTGTTGCCGGCACGAAAGTGAACGGGGTCTTCGACCGGTGTCAGCCCGTACCAGTCAACCACCCAGCCCGTCACAATGTTGGTGCGATCGAGGCCCAGACGGTCGCTGTGGTTCAGCAGCAGCCCCGTGATCGCCAACACCGCCACGAGTACCGCCACCAGCAGGCCAACGCGACGATGCCAAGTCCGTGCCGTCGTCGCCCACCGACGCCAGCGCTTCCTCAAGTCTGCCCTGGCTTCCCTAGCCTCCGGCATCGGCGGCAACTCGCGCATCCAAAAACAGGGCGAGAGCGGCCAGGCGGGTGATCGAAGAAACCGACAGCGTGGCGCCGGAGATTCCGTCGATGGGTCCGGTCAAGCGCCGATTCTCGTTCAGCTCGAGGCCTCGGAACTGATCGGTAAAGAACGGATACCGAACCTCCCAGCCATGGGATTCACGATAGATGAGGATTCGGATTTCGGCGAGCTTGCCACTGTCCACGATGAAGCCTGCAGTGATCGGCTCGTATTTCCCGATCTCCTCCAGGATCCAGGCTGACCTCGTTTCCTGCCGCCAGTACTTGATCCGCAACCCGCCGTATCGGTGCCCCATGATCGTCGTGATGTCGTCCTGGATACCGCCCCTCAGCCAGAGGTTCTTGCTGGAGGGCGGCTCGCCATCGAACGCCAGGTCCACGAAGTCAGCGGGCGGGAGATAGATCTCTTCCGCCCAAGCATGCTGATTGACCGCAGACAGGATTCCCGCGGCAAGCAAAAACGCGATCAGGAGCCGGTTCGACGGCCCGCAGGCCAAGCTGCGGGCCGTTGAACCCATTTGCCTAGAACTGGTAACCGACGCCGAGGCTCAGCGTCTTCGCGTCATCCGATCCGGGCTTCTCGTGCGTCACGTAGTCGGCCTTAAGCACGGCGTTGGGGTGCAGCCAGTAGTTGACGCCCACGACCCACTGGTTCTCCTCGGTGTCGGCACTGTTGCCGGCCCTCGTGTCCCACGTCTCATAGCGAGCAAAGAAGCCAACCGACTCTTCACCACCGAGGGCCATCCGGACCGAAGGCTCCAGGTACCAACCGTTCTGGGAGTCGGCCCCAAGCGCTGCCGCGTCATCGCCGTCGATCTCCCATCCCGCGTAGAGCCCCCGCAGCCCCAACGACATCGACTCGGAGATCGGCCGGGTCACGTTGGCGTTGGCCACGATCAGGGTGCCGCTCGCGTCGTCGCCCTGCGTGAGGTCTGCCTGATGCTGCAGTGCGGCAGCCAATTCGACCCCGGGCAAACCCGTGTAGCGGATCCGCCCGGTCACCGCCCCTTCTTCGAAGTCGTGGTTCGCGACCTTTCCGCGACCGCTCCGGATCTTGAAGCTGTCCGTCGGCACATCGAGGCCGCTGTGGAGCATTACATCGACTTGGACGCCAGCCTCGGTGGTCATGGTGCCGGAGACACCGGCTTCCCACCAGGTAGTCGGGACGATGACGTTCTCAATCTTGTTGCGCTCGACGCCGTAGAAGGTCGGCGGCTCGTGGACCTCGTTGAGGAGGCCCACCGGCATCAGCATGATGCCGGCCCGGCCGGTGACCGAGTCGCTGAAGTCGCGCTCGATGTAGGCCTGCTCCAGCTCGACCTCGCCCGGCTTGCCCTCGCCGGCCAGCGAGTGCTCCAGCTCGAATTCCGAGAACATCCGGATCGTCGCATTGAAATCGTGCCCGAAGAACAGCACGTAGCGATGAAAGTCGACCCTGTCCTGTGAGTTTTCCTTGATGTTGTAATGCAGTTCGCCATATCCCCCGATCTGGGTGCGGTCCCACCAACCAGCGCCCGTCGTCCCGGCATCCATGGACTCGACCACGGCCTCGACAGCCATCGCCGTCTCCTCTGCCACCGCCTCGCCCGCGCCGATCCGCTCCTTGAGCGCTTCAATTTCTCGCTGCTGTTCCTGGATGACTTGCCACATCTCTTCCGGTGACGGCATTTCTTGAGCCGCGGCGCTTCCTGCCGTGACCACAATACAAGCAGTACATACGGCGCTAACCAGTACGCCGTGGCGCGCAACGGCGGAGAAATGACTGATGCTCATGTTGGGACTCCGAAAATGAGAGTGCGACTGACTCGCATTCACATCAGTCATTAGCACGCGGTTTGTGAGAATGCAACGCATTCTTAATACTGTCCTGAGGTTCGAGAGGCCGTTGTCACAAACCCGGCACACTTTCGCTGTGATCCGTTCCGCGGATCCATGTGCCGAGCGAGGGCCCAGATGCTCTATCCGCTCGCCGTAAGCTGGCCCAAGAGGAAGCAAGTGCCCCACATGCAAACTCACAGGGCACGGGCCCACCAAGTAATCTCCGGAGCCTCCAAACTTCCGGAAATGATGCGATCTGCGGCGCACGGGCAGGAACTTCCTCCCGCCCGACTACGTTTCGTGCCGGACACCAAGCTGCTTGCCGTCAGGTCCGGTGAATCTACGGGAGCCGGGCTGTATGACGACGACGGCCGTGCCATGGTAGGTTCAACGATGACTGCGGGTCTTGGCGCCCGCTGTCAGTGCCGCCGTAGCTCAGTGGTAGAGCACACCCTTGGTAGGAATTGCCTGCCCGGCGAGAAATCGCCGGGGCTGAACCGCTCAAATTCGGGGAACGCTGCGGGCCGGGAGGCCCATGCCAATCCCGAGCCAAGCTCGCGTCCGCGCGGGAAGGTGTAGAGACCAGACGGGCGGGACCCTTCGCGGGGTCAAGGGATGGTCCGGACCACCAAACGCCAGCTGTGCCCCGACGGGCGCCGCCGGCGGCCGCGAAAGCG